>JACRGQ010000043.1 GCA_016217735.1 Nitrospinota bacterium | reverse complement strand
CGGCAATGTGATGGCGATGGCGGTGATGGAGCGGAAACGGGAGATAGGGACGATGCGCGCGATAGGCATGGAAAAAGGACAGGTGCGGCGCCTGTTTCTTGCCGAAGGGTTCATTATCGGCGGCATCGGGGCCGCGGCGGGCCTCATGCTGGCGACCGGGCTGACCCTGCTGGTGGCCGCTCATGGCGGGGTTCCCCTGCCGCCGCCGCCGGGAACCAATGAGGCGATATCCGTCGTGCCGGTCATCGATCCGGTGATGAGCGCGTTTGGCGCCATTATGCCGTTCGTGGTCGGATTGTTCGCCGCGTGGTGGCCCGCGTCGGCCTCGGCAAATATGAGTCCGGTTCAGGCGTTAACGGAGGTGTAACCATGAAAACGATAAAAGAACGGGCGGTTGGCGTGGCGGCGCGCTTATTGACACTGTTGTTGGCCGCCGGGATGTTGTGGGCGGCCGCGCCGCGTGCCGGTTTCGCCGGCGAAGCGGAACCAACCGCGTTGCAAATATTGGATCGCGCTGACGACCATTGGGATCTGAATCTCAGGAATTCCCGCGTGGAGTTTGAGTTGCAGGTCTACCGCGAGAGCGAACTGCGGTCGAGCTACAAGATGAACATCAAGTATCTGGACAACTACCATGTGCTCGTTGAAACCACCCATCCCCCCCGGAACCAGGGAGAGAAGATGTTGCAGGCGGGAAGGAAGAACTACTGGCTGTTCCTGCCCAACATCAACAAGGCGGTGAAGATCGCGGAATCAAACAGCCTGTCGAACAGCGATTTTTCCAACACCGACATTCTCTCTCCGCGGCTCAGCGCCGAATACACCGCCAGCATCGCCGGAAGCGAAAAGCTCAACGGCGTGGATACCTGGAAGCTGGAGTTGGAGGCGAAAAGCGAGGACACCGCATACGCAAAGATCGTCTATTGGGTACGCAAAGGGGATTTCGCGCCGCTCCGGCGGGACTACTACACTTTTTCGCAACAGCTTCTCAAACGGCTGGACATGCGTTCCACCGGGAAGCTGGTGGAGGGCATGCCGGATACCTTCGTGATGAGCAGCGTGCTGGAGAAGGACAAGAAGACGGTCATACGGTTTCTCAAATACACCCCGAATGTGGCGTATCCGGAGGAGACCTTCACCCCGGGCGCGCTGATGAAGCGGTGAAGCGGAGGATGCCATGAAAAGCGTTTGCCTGTTTCTGGCGGCGCTCTGGATCATGGCGGGATGGATGTCGCCGCTGGTTGCCCACGCAGCCGAAGCGGAAGTTGCTTCGCCCGCCGCGCAGGATCCGTTCGGGCAGGAGGACCCATTTACCGTCATCGAAGGGAAGCCGCAGGTGGCGGCGCCGGACGAGGCGCGGCTCAAAAGCCCCTCGCGCGGGCCACAGGCGCGGGCCGAGGTTTTTATTAGGGAATTCGCGGCCTCGATTAACGATGGTTCCCGCATCAACCCGGACAACCGCATCATGGAGCTTAAGCGGAATATCGGCACCGCGGAAACGCGGCTGACCATGTCCGATCATATTGACCGGCGGGAAACGGTCCGCTGGCTGTTCAAGGGATTCGCCGCATCGGGGAGCTATCTGGCGGCGAACGGCGCGCAACGTCAAAAAGAGGCCCGGGTGGATGAACTGTTCGCCGACTGGAAAGGGGATGACCTGTTCGCCAGCATCGGCAAGCGGCGCGTCAATTGGGGGCACGCGCAGGGGTTCAATCCCGTGAACGTGATTGCCCCGCCGCGCGACCCCATCAATCCCGGATACCAGACCGAAGGGCAGCCGATGGCATGGGGAAGCCACCGCACCGCTTGGGGAAGTATGGATGTCATCCTTACCCGCAACTTCGATGCGGACTGGAACAGCAACCAGAACCGTTGGGGACTGAAATGGGGCGGCGCGGGGGCGGATACCGACTACGCCCTCTACTATTTTGACGGCGGCAATTATGCCGATGGCCGACCTTATGAGCGGATGGCCGGTGCATCGTTCGCCACCGTGTCGGTGCCGGGCATAACGCTCTATATGGAAGCGGCCAACTTTGCGCGGAACTACCGGAACTATTATGCGGCGGACGGTGTGGCGAGGCGCAAGGACGATGGATATTTCCAGGGTGTTGCCGGCCTATCACTCGGACTGGGGGGCAGATCGGGCTTTTTCGCGGAATATTTCCACAACGGCCAGGGTTACTCCGCCGGGGAGCGCGCCAACTATTTCCGGACCGCCGATGCGCGTCTGGGCAATGGTTTCGATCCGGTCATTACGGGGGATTTCGTTCCGCTGGGCATGGACAGGAATTACCTGCTGGCCAATTTCACCAAGGAGTTTTGGGAAAAGTACACCTTTGGTTTCAGTTCGCTCTTGGCCGGGGACGGATCCTCCTCCACACGCGCGGAGATCGCATACGCCGTTTCGGATTATTACGAACTCCGCGCCGTTTATTTGTACAACGAGGGGGACAGTGGCTCCGAATTTGGCAACAGCCCGTACAAGGGGTTGTTCGAAATCGGGATAAAGGCAAGTTTTTAAACACAAGGAGGATGTCATGGAAATTCGTTTGAACTCGGTGAGCAAGGAATACAAGCTGGGCCAGACCACGGTACACGCGCTGCACCAGGCATCCCTGGTGGTGGCGCAGGGGGAATTCGTCGCCCTTGTCGGCCCTTCGGGCAGCGGCAAATCGACGTTGCTGCACCTGATGGGGGCGCTCGACCAGCCGACTTCCGGGGAGATACTGATGGACGGCGTGCAGGTGAACCGGCTGGATGATGACCGCCTGGCGCAAATACGCCGCGACAACATCGGTTTCATATTCCAGTCATTCAACCTTATCCCGGTGCTAAGCGTTTACGGCAACGTGGAATTCCCCCTTGTGCTGAAAAAGGTATCGAAGGAGGAGCGCCGGGAGCGGGTGCACGCCATCCTCAAGCGGGTGGGGCTGGGTGATAGGGCAAACCACAAGACCGAAGAATTGAGCGGCGGTCAGCGCCAGCGTGTGGCGATTGCCCGCGCGCTGGTCACCAACCCCGGCATCATCCTTTCCGACGAGCCGACCGCCAACCTTGACTCAAAGACCGGGCATGAGATCGTTGAATTGATGAAGCGGCTCAATGCCGACCAGAAGGTGACGCTGGTGTTCGCCACCCACGACCACAATATCGTGGCCGACGCGCGCCGCGTGATACGGATACTGGACGGAAAGATACAGGAAGGCTGAACATGACCGCCATGAACGCGTGTAAAGGACGGGTGCGCCAAAGCCGCGCCCGTTCCGGCCCTTCTGAAAAAATGCTCCCCGTTTATTCCACGGTTGGGGTATAAATTCAAAGCATATTCAAACGGGTAGTTAATCATTATTGGGAGGGGAGTCGCAGATGAAAAAGTCCATGGTTACTTTGGCATTCGCCATCATGTTTGTTCTTTCGCCGCTGGCGGTTTTTGCCGCCGGTAAGGAAGCCGCGCCCGCCGGCCCCACGCCGGATCAGGCCCTTGCCATGTTGAAAGAAGGCAACGCCCGCTACATGTCGGGCAAGTTGACCAGTCCGAACGTTTCGCAGGCCCGCCGCGACGAGACCAAGGGCGGCCAGCATCCGTTTGCCAGCATCCTCGGCTGTTCCGATTCGCGCGCGCCGATTGAGCTGGTGTTCGACCGCGGCATCGGCGACCTGTTCGTCATCCGCGTGGCGGGCAACGTTTCCGATACCGATGAGATCGGCACCGTGGAATACGGCGCGGGCCACCTCGGCACACCGCTCATCGTGGTGCTTGGTCACAAGAAATGCGGCGCAGTCACCGCCGTGGTGAAGGGGGATAAGGTCGGCGGCAGCATCCCGCAGTTGGTCGATAACATCGTCCCCGCCGCCAAGCGCGCGAAGGACAAGCGGCTGGAAGGCGACGACCTGATAAACCGCGCCATCACCGAGAACGTGCTGCAATCGATAGCCGATATGCTCACCCGCAGCGAAGAGATCCGCCACCTTGTCGCCTCGGGCAAAGTGAAGGTTGTCGGCGCGGTGTACGACCTGGCCGATGGCAAAGTGGAATGGATGGGCGAACACCCCGATCAGGCGAAGCTGCTTGGCGGCGGCCACGAAGGCCACGCCGCGCACAAGCACTAAGTCCGATTTCAAAGCTTCCTTCCCTCATTTGAGGGGAGGATTGAGGTGGGGTTAAAAAACCTCCCCTGTATCCCCTCCTTGCGAAGGAGGGGATGACTCTAAGAAGGTTTTCGCGTATCAAACGGCCCGCGGGATTCAACACCCGCGGGCTTTTTTATATGTCGCCGCGCTTGATCCAGAGATCGACGGCGGGGGGTTGAAAGGTGGCGATGGCGTCCAGCAACGCCTCGGGGGTTTTTTCCACCAACACCAGTTGCCGGTGCGCGGGGGAAACGAACTTGTGCTCCACCGCGTGATTCAAAAAGTCGATGAGTCCGTTGTAGTACCCTTCCACATTCAGAAGCGCGCACGGCTTTTTATGCAGGCCGAGTTGCGCCCACGACAGCACCTCGAAAAACTCTTCCAGCGTGCCAAGCCCGCCGGGAAGCGTGACGAAGGCGTCCGAGAGATCGGCCATCTTTGCTTTGCGCTGGTGCATGTTGTCCACGATCAGCAGTTCGGTGAGCAAGTTCTGCCGTATTTCCTTATCGACGAGGCTGGCGGGAATCACGCCGGTAACGCTTCCCTTTTCCCCCAAGGCCCCTTTGGCGGTTTCGCCCATGAGGCCGACGTCCCCCCCGCCGTAGACGAGCCCCATTCCCCGTTGCGCGATGAGCTGTCCCATGCGGCGCGCGGCGGCGGCATACGCGGGCAACACCCCCGCGCTGGAGCCGCAGAACACGCAGATATTTTTCATCGCCTCACTGGTTCCGTTTCCAGATTTCCAAAAGCCCGTGGAGCGTGAGGTCGGGGTCGACCGCTTCGATGGTTTCACTCACCTCTTTCAGCCAATAGCTCTGGCCGCCGGTCGCCACCACCTTGGGATTTCCCCCCATCTCCTTTTGCATCTTCCGCGCGATGGTGTCGATCAAGCCGCAAAAGCCGAATACCGCGCCGCTTTGCATGGCCGCCACGGTGTTTTTGCCGATAACCCGGGAAGGCTTCTCCAGCCCCACCTGCGGCAGCTGCGCCGCGCGCTTGGAGAGCGAGAGCATCGAGGCGTCGATCCCCGGCGCGATGACGCCGCCGAGGTACTCGCCTTTCGCCGAAACGGCGTCGAAGGTTATCGCCGTGCCGAGATCCACCACGATGAGCGGCCCCCCGTATTTGACGAAGCCGCCGACGGTGTTGGCGATCCGGTCGGCCCCCACTTCGCGCGGGTTGTCATACAGGAGGGCGATGCCGGTTTTTATCCCCGGCCCGACAACGATGGGATCGGCCCCGAATATCCGCTTTGCGATATCGACATATGCCCCGGTGAGGGCGGGAACCACCGAACAGACGATGACGGAGGCAATGTCTTTTTTTTCGATGCCCTGCTCTTTGAGCAGCATGCTGATTTTCAGGGCCAGCTCGTCCGCCGTTTCGATGTTGCTGGTGTGATAGCGGAATTTTTGGCGGAGGGCGTCTTTTTCAAAGACTCCCGCCACGGTGTTGGTGTTCCCGATGTCGAACGCGATCAGCATTCTGTTTACTCCCCGAAAATTACGTCGCCGGCGGTTATCCGTTCGGTTCCGCGCGCGGTATTCACCAGCAGCGCGCCGTCGCCGTCCAGCCCGGCGGCGATCCCTTCCACATCCGCCTTGAGGTTTTTTATCCGCACCGGCCGGCCGATGGTGCAATCCATATTAAGCCACTCTTCCCGCAAATCGCAAAATGGGCGTTCGAGGTCGGCTTCCAGCGCGTTGAGGATTTCCGCCGCCGCCACCTCGCGCCGCGTGCCGCATCCCAGCTGGCGCAGGCTGGATGCCATCGGCGCTATTTCATCGGGAAAACGCTCCTGTTCCACATTCACGCCGATGCCGACGATGAGCGCCGTTCCCCCTTGGGCCGGCTTCATTTCCACCAAAATCCCGGCGATTTTCTTGCCGTGCTCTTTTTCGCTCATCACGTCGTTGGGGTACTTCAGATAAAAATCGCGCCCGGTGGCGTTTTTAAGCCCCTTCGCCACCGCAACCCCGGCGTTGAGCGTGACCGGCCCCACGCGGTGCGGCGGTTCCGGGCTTATCACCGTCACGGTGAGCGCCAGCCCGCCATCGGAGAACCACGCGCGCTTGAAGCGTCCGCGCCCGGCGGTTTGGCGGTTGGCGATAATCACCGCGCCGTCGCGCAGCGTTCCCTCCGCCAGCAGTTGCAGGGCGTAGCCGTTGGTGCTCTCCACCTCATCGAGGATGATGATCTCCTGCCACCGCGCGGCGCGGAGGCGTTCAACCAGCAGCGCTTCGTCCATCCGGCTTTCTCGATAGCATGTTGATGAAGGCGGCAACGCCAAAAATTTCGCCGACCAAAAAAAGTCCCCAGCGGTATGGCGGCGGCATTTCGCCCGCCGTGATGATGGCGGCATCCGCCATATATGTGTAGAGGATGATGCACGCGCCGATGGCGACGCCGATTACGTCGAGCGGTTTCAGAACGGGCGTCCGCCCCGCTTCGTCGCGCCGCACGATAACAAGGGCGGCCACGCACATGGAGACCGAAACGATGCAGGGGGAGAGCACCGGCCCCCACCAGGTTACCGGGATGAGGAAAAGGATGTCCGGGTCGAACAGCGAGGCGGGCCAGCCGATGAAGAGGTTCAGCCAAATATAGTAGAAGATATCCCACACGCCGAACGCCCACATGAAGAAGGAGAATTTTTGCCAGCCGCCGCGTCCGGCCAGCGCGCCCGCCGCGCCAAGCATGGCGAGCGTGGCCAGCTCGCGCCATAGCTCCACTTTAAGGAACGCCATCGGTGGCACGTTCACCGGGAAAGCGAAGCCATCGGGGTAATAGAGCCATCGGGTGTAGACCACCACCGCCGCTTCCACCAGCCCGAAGGCGGCGGCGAATACCGTGAGCGGAATAAATTTTTTCATTATCGTCCGCGTATTGTACCTTTTCCCAGGTAGGACATGCATTCTTGCATGTCATCGGCCCAACGGGCCGACAGGGATTGGCGCGCTGGCCCGGCAAGGGTATCTTTTGCCTTCACCTGTCAAATTGGCGATAATGGGCACCCTATGAGAAAAGCTGTACGCGACGCGGTGATGGAAGCGCTTGCCCCGGTGGCCCAAAAAGCCGGGTTTGGCGGGGAATTGCCGCCCATCGCCATCGAGATACCCGAAGAAAAATTCGGCGATTTTTCCACCAACGCCGCGATGGTCATGACGAAACCGCTGAAAAGCAACCCGCGCAAAATAGCCGAAGAGTTGGCCGCCGCGCTGAAAGGGCATCCGCTGTTCGCCAGCGTCAGCATTGCCGGGCCGGGCTTCATCAATATGACGGTGAAGCCGGAAAAGTGGCTGGAGGAGTTTGCAAGAATCCCCGCCGACAATTCCGATTTCGGCACGCTCCCGCCCGTTCCCGGCGAAAAGGTGCTGGTGGAATTCGTCAGCGCCAACCCGACCGGCCCGTTGCACATCGGCCACGGGCGGGGCGCGGCGGTGGGCGATGCGCTGGCCCGCCTGCTGAAAAAGGCGGGGTACGACGTCACCGCCGAGTATTACACCAACGACACCGGCCTCCAGATGGAAAACCTCGGGCGCAGCACGCTGATCCGCTACAAGCAGCTTTTCGGCCGGGACGATGCCCTGCTGGAAAACAGTTACCAGGGCCTTTACATCCGCGATATCGCGCAGGAGATAAAGGACGCGCACGGCGACAGGTTTTTGAAGCAGGGCGACGCCGAGTCGCTTCCTTTTTTCACCGCCTGCACCGCCGATAAAATCCTCGGCGACATAAAAGAAGACCTGAAGAAATTCCGGGTGAACTTCGATAACTGGGCCAGCGAGAAAAGCTTTCACGAATCCGGCGCCGTGGAAACAACCATCGCGCATCTGCAACAGCACGGGGCCATCTACGAAAAGGACGGGGCGCTTTGGCTGAAGACCATCGAACTGGCGGGGGACGAAAAGGACCGCGTGGTGAGGCGGGCCAACGGCATCACCACCTATCTCGCGGCGGACATCGCCTATCACGACGATAAATATGAGCGCGGTTTCACGCGCCTGATCGACATCTGGGGGGCCGACCACCACGGCTATGTGGCGCGGATGAAGGCCGCCGCGAAGGCGCTGGGAAAAAATCCCGCCTCGTTCCAGCCGCTGCTCATCCAGATCGTCTCGCTCAAAAAAGGGGGCGAGCTTGTCGCCATGTCCACCCGCTCCGGCAAGTTCACCGAATTGAAGGAGGTGGTGGACGAGGTGGGGGTGGACGCCTGCCGCTTCACGTTCCTCACCCGCGGCTACGACGCGCAGCTTGAGTTCGATGTTGATCTGGCCAAGAGCCAGAGCAACGAAAACCCGGTCTACTATGTGCAGTACGCGCACGCGCGGATAAGCAACATATTCAAAACGGCGGCGGAGCGCGGCATCGAGCCGTTTCCCGCCGCGCCCGATTGGGCGTTGCTCAATCACGAGGACGATCTGCGGGTAATTAAGAAAGCGCTCTTCTTCCCGGCGATGGTGGAAGACGCCGCCAAGGGGCTGGCCCCGCACGCCACAACCCACTACCTGACGGAGTTGGCGGGGGTTTGGCACAAGTATTACACCGTTAACCGGGTGTTGTCGGACGACATTCCGCTCACCGCCGCGCGGCTGGCTCTGGCGGCGCGCGTCCGGACGGTTTTGAAAAACGGCCTTGAACTGTTGGGGGTTTCCGCCCCCGAAAAGATGTAACTTCCAAGAAATTTAGGCTAGAATAGCCGAAATATGGCAGCCAAAAAGAACGACGATCAGGATCAAAATCCCGATAAACTCAATTTTTCCAAAACGCAGCTCACCGTCATAATCGGCAGCATTGCCGCCATCGTGGTGTTGGCTTTGGCGGTTGGATTTCTGACGAAAAAGAACGACGCCCAGGTGGAGGAGCAGGCGGCGGTGGAAGCCCCGCCCGCCGAACAGGCGACGGAGATGCCGCTCCCCGATGGGGCCAAGAAGGAAGAATTAAGCAAGCTGGAAGGAACCCTGCCGAAGCAGGTGCCGTTGACCCCCGAAGAAGAGCTGAAGCAGAAAGCCGAACATAAGGCTGAAAAGAAACCTGAAGCCGCTCCACAACCGGTTCCCGCGGCGCCGGTCCCCGCCGCGCAGCCCAAGGCCGCCGCGCCGGCTCCCGCCCCCGGCGCCATCGTTGAAAAGACCGCTCCAAAGCCGTCTCCCGCGATAGAAGAAAAAAGCGCCGAGCCGAAAAAAGAGAAAAAAGCCAAGCGCGAAAAGCCGAAGAAAAAGAGGGTGCATGCCATTCACCGCAAAACGCCGGAGCCGCTTAAGAAGCAACTGGACGTTAAGAAGGTAAATGCCGCCCCCAAGGCCGAGCCGCGCAAAGAACCCAAGGAAACCGGCGAAGCGCCGGTTCAGGATACCAAGGCCGGAAAACTGGAAAACAAGCCGGGGCCATCGTCATTCAGAACCAGGTTACCCGATACTTTGCGGCCCATGACCGTTGCGGTTGAACCCTCTCCCGACGCAAAGCCCGATGCCATTGAGCCTGGCGCCGCCGCCCCGGTGACGGCCGAAGCCCCCGCGAAACCGGCCCCCGCCGCCGCCCCGGAAGCGGCCGAGCCGAAGTTCGCCCTTTTGGCTGAAACGGTGGCGAGCGAGGCCGACGCGAAGAGCCGCGTTGCCGCCCTCAAAAAGAGCGGCTATCAGGCCTATTACCTGAAAACGGTGACAACCAAAAACACCTGGTACCGGGTGATGGCGGGCGCCTACGCCACGCAGGAAGAGGCGGATGCCGCCGCCGCCGAATTCGGCCGGAAAGAACACGCCAAGGCCAAAGTCCTTCCGTACGAAAAGCCTTAACCGTTTTTTCCCTCCCTCCCATACCCCCTTAATTCTTATAAACCGGATAGAATTGCCGTATGAAGCAAAAAGACACCGGCGGGATAAAGATTGTGGCGACGAACCGCAAGGCGTACCACAACTATGAAATCATGGAGACCGTCGAGGCGGGCCTCGTCCTGCAAGGAACCGAGGTGAAGGCGTTGCGCGAGGGGAACGTTCAGATGGCGGACGCCTACGCCAGCGAGCGGCGCGGCGAGCTCTATCTGGAAAAGCTGCACATCAGCGAATATTCCCACGGCAATGTGCAAAATCACGAACCGACCCGCCCCCGCAAACTGTTGCTGCACAGGGCGCAGATGGTGAAGCTCATCGAAAAGACGCAGGAGAAAGGGCTTACGCTCCTGCCGCTGAAAATTTATTTCAAGCAGCACTATGCGAAGGTGGAGCTCGGCCTCGGCCGCGGAAAAAAGATGCACGACAAGCGCGAAACGCTGAAGAATAAAGCGCTCGACCGGGAAACGGAGCGCCAGTACAAAATAAACAAATGAACCGCTACGCTGTGAGTAATCCGGGATGAACGTCCGGCGCGGCGGTGAACAGGGGACTCCGCTTGTTTTCGTCCACGGCTGGGCGATGAGCGGCGCGGTCTGGCAAAAGCAGTTCGATCATTTTGGCGGCACCCACCGCGTTTTCGCCGTGGATCTTCCCGGTCACGGGTTGAGCGCGCCGCTGGAAGGCCCGATCACCATCCGCCGCTGCGGGGAAGAGCTGGCCCGCTTTCTCGACGAAGAAAAGCTGGAAGGGGCGGTGCTCATCGGCTGGTCGCTTGGCGCTCAGGTTGCGTGCCATGCGGCCCTGTTGAACCCCGCGCGGGTGGCGAAGCTGGCGCTTGTTTCCGGCACCCCCTGTTTTACCGCGCCGTCGAAAGATGACCGGTGGGGTGTTCCCGCCGCCAAATCGAAATGGTTCGCCCGTCAGATGCGCGCCGATTTCGAAAACGTTTTGCGCGGCTTCATTCTCACGTTCTTTGCCGGCGGGGAAGCCATTTCGCCGGAGGAGGAAGCGGTTATCAAGGAGCTTTTTTTCGTCCACGCGCCGGATCGCGCATCGGCGCTCGCCTTGCTGGATGATTTGCACGTGTCCGACATCCGCGAAGAACTGCGGCGGATCGCCGTTCCGTCTTTGATAGTCCACGGGCGGGATGATAGAATCATTCCGGTGGAGGTAACGGGGGTATGGTCGGGGTTTCTGGCGCCACGCGCGAATATCGTTCTTATTCCGGGTTGCGGCCACGCGCCGTTTCTTACCCGCCCGGAACTTTTTAACCGCGTGTTGGAGACATTTTTGGAATGATTCCGGCACGCATAAAAAAATCCTTTGCCCGCGGCGCGCGGACCTATGCGCGCCACGCCGCGCTGCAAAAAGAGGTATCGCGCCGCTTGGTGGCCGAATTTGCCCAAATGCCGGAGGCGCCGTGCCGCGTTCTCGACATAGGCTGCGGCACCGGCTTCACGTCGCTCGATGCGTTGAACCGCTGGTCCGCCGCCCGTGTCTGTGCCATCGACATCGCCTTGCCGATGGCGCGCGAAACGCGCAATGCGGGGATACGGGCGGTGGCGGTGGCCGACGCGGCACGTCTGCCGTTCCGCGATGGAACGTTCGACGCGGCGGTTTCATCGCTCGCATTCCAGTGGGCCGCCGCCGAACCCGGATTTTTCGGCGCCACCGCCCGCGTGCTGCGCCCCGGCGGGCGGCTTTTTTTCGCCACGCTGGCGGAGGGGACGCTGGCGGAATTGCGCGAAGCATATGCCGCCGCTTGCATGGAGTGTACCGGCCGCCCGGCGAATTTTTTGCCGCTTGCCGCTCCCGCCCGGCTGGCACAGCTTATGGAATGCGAGGGCTTCCGCCGTATACGCTGGAACAGCGAAACCGCCGTGCGGCGGTACGCCGGCGTGGACGAACTTTTCGCCGCGCTCAAGGGAACCGGCGCCGCCGCGGCCGGCCGGCCCGAAAACGCGCCGCGCCGCGACATCCTGGCAAAAACACGCCGCTATTATCCGGCGGCCGGCGGCGGTATCACGGCAACGTGGGAAATAGCCTATTTTGAAGGGGAGCGCGCATGAAGCATAAGGGGCTGTTCATCACCGGCACCGGCACCGGCGTCGGCAAGACCGTGGTGGCCGGCGCGCTGGCGCACCTGCTGGCGGAAGAGTGGTACGACGTGGCGGTGATGAAGCCGGTTCAGACCGGCGCTCCGGTGCGGGGGGAGAAAGCCGTTTCGCCCGACCTCGACTTCATGCGCATCATGGCCGGCACGAGCGACAAGGACGACCTCGCCATGCCCTACGCCTTTTCGCTGCCGCTTTCCCCCTATCACGCGGCGCTGGCCGAAAACCGCCGCATCGAACCGGCCAGGATCGTCAACGCGTTCCGCGCCCTTTCCGGACAGCGCAACATGGTGGTCGTGGAAGGGGCGGGGGGGCTTATGACCCCGCTCACCGACGAACTGTTTTGGGCCGATGTCATCAAGATGCTCAACATTCCCGCCGTGATCGTCACCAGCACAAAGTTGGGGATGATCCACCAGACGCTCGCCACCGTGCTGGCCGCCGAAACCTACGGCGTGGAAATCGCCGGCATCGTGGCGGTGGAGACCGACCCGAAAGACAACCCGCCGGTCGACCTGAAATTTCTTGAGAAGAACTGCAATGTTCCGGTGTGGGGCGTGCTCCCCTACTGCAAGGGGCTGGCGCGCAAGATTCCCGATTACCTCGAACTGCGCCGCGCCGCGGCAAACTGTTTCGATGGCGCGAAGCTGGTGGAATACATCGACCGGGAAAACGCCTCCCTGCTCCAGCAGCGGCTGGAGCGGATGGACCGCCAGCACGTCTGGCATCCGTTCACCCAGATGCGCGAGTGGGAAAAGGAACCGGTGCTCATCGTCAGCCGCGGCAACGGCGTCCGGCTCGCCGACCTGGAAGGCGAGGGGTATTACGACGGGCATTCCAGCTACTGGGTGAACGTACACGGCCACGGCCACCCGCGCCTTACCCGCGCATTGGCCAAGCAGGCGGCCCGGCTGGATCACGCCACTTTTTTGGGACTTTCCAACCGGCCCGCCATAGAGCTGGCCCAGCGGCTGACTGAGATCACGCCGCATAATCTCACGCGCGTGTTTTACAGCGACAACGGCTCCACCGCGGTTGAGGTGGCGCTGAAAATGTCGGTGCAGTATTTCCGCAACACGCTGGGAAAGAAATCGAAGAAGACCAAGTTTTTGGCAATCGGCGGCGCCTACCACGGCGATACGCTGGGGGCCGTCGCGGTGGGCGGGGTCGATCTCTACCGCCGCGTGTTTGGGCCGCTATTGGCGGATGTTTTTTTCGCCCCCGCGCCGCACTGCTACCGCTGCCCGCTGGGCAAGACGTATCCGGACTGCGCGCTCGCCTGCGCGTCGGAACTGGAGCGGATGGCCGAGATGCACCACGAAAAGATCGCCGCGCTCATCATCGAGCCGATTGTGCAGTGTCCCGGCGGCGTCATCACCGCCCCGCACGGCTACCTGAAAAAAGCGCGCGAGGTGTGCGACCGATTCGGCATCCTGATGATAGCGGACGAGGTGGCGGTCGGTTTCGGCCGCACCGGGCGGATGTTCGCCTGCGAGCATGAAGAGGTGCAGCCGGATCTGATGGCGCTCTCGAAAAGCCTCGCGGCGGGGGTGCTGCCGCTGGCCGCCACGATGGCCAGCGAAAAGGTGTACGAGGCGTTTTTGGGCGGCTATGAGGAGAAGAAAACCTTTTTCCACGGCCACACCTTCACCGGCCATCCGCCGGCCTGCGCGGTGGCGCTGGAAAGTTTGAAGATGTTCCGGCAAAAGAAGGTGCTGGCGCAAGTGGAGGCGCGGAGCCTTCAGTTGCTGGACGAACTGGTGAAATTCGAGAACCTGCCGCATGTGGGGGACGTCCGCCACAAGGGGATGATCGTCGGGATCGAACTGGTGAAAAACCGCGAAACGCGCGAACCGTTCGCCCCGCACCTGCGCACCGGCCACGCGGTGGCTATGGAGGCGCGGCGGCAGGGGCTGATCGTCCGCCCGCTGGGCGACATCATGGTGCTCTTCCCGATTTTAAGCAGCACGCAGGGCGAGCTGAAGAAGATGGCCGACATCCTCTACCACTCCGTCGCCACCGTCACCGGCGATTTCGCATAGCTTCGCTTTACCGCCGATAAAGCCGGCTCAAGCGCCAAATTTTTCAAAGAACGCGGGCAGTGTGTCAGTTTGAATTATCATGTTCTTTTTCCTCCCCTTGCGGTGCAAGGGGAGGTGCGGGAGGGGTTAAAAACCTCCCCTGTATCCCCTCCTTGCAAAGGAGGGGACTACTTCGTTGCCAAGTTAATTTCAACCTGACCCACTACCCTTTTTTTCCACGGGTTGTTAATTTCCCCTCCATAAATTATGATTCCCGTAAAGGGGGGATTGCATGACACGAAACACGGTTTTGACCCGCATTTCACTTTCCGCTCTAGTGGCGTTTCTCGCCATGATGCCCGTTCCGGCGCACGCCAAGGACATGACCGCGGTGAAAGGGACCGGCTGCCAGGCAATGGGGGAATCGTTCTCCGTCGCCGCCGCCCGCAAGCTGGCCAAAGACAAGGCGGTGAAAAACGCCATCGAATCGGCGATGGTATCGAGCCAAAACCTTTTTGTCGATGTTTCCGGCACGGATGCCAAAGAAGAGCACCAGAGCATCATACGGATCGTGGAAACCACGGTGGCGGGGCGGATCGTCGACCCGCGGTTTTCGGATTTTTATGAAAAACCCAAAGATACCCACTGCATCGACGTTGCCGGCAAGGTGGATATGGATGAGCTGCGCGACCTCGTGAACGCCATTCAGGGGGTGGATCCCGCTTTTGAAACCCAGCTCCGCGTTAAAACCGATGAATACGCAAAAGCGAAAGAGCCGAAAACCGCGGCGGAAGCCGACGCGCGCAAGGCGGCGCTGATGGAGTTCGTGCTGAAAAAACCGGTGGTGCAGATCGCCTACGGCGAAACGCCGGGGACCGACAACAAGACCCCCAAGCAGAGCAAGGCCGAGGCGGAAGATAAGGCGCTGGTTCTTGCGCGCAAGGTGGCGCTGAACCGGTTGGTGGCCCGCCTGGGCGATCTGCCGCCCGATGTGCTGGCCGTGCCGCTGCCGCAGGCGAAGAACATGCTGGATGCCGGGCTCAAGCTGGCGGCTAAATCGTATATGGATCAGGGAGGAAAGCCGGTGGCGGAGCCCGTCTGGGAAGGGGGCGCCGCCATCGCCATCGTAAAGGCGGCCTACGCCTATCAGGGGGATGCGAAGTCCTTTGTCGCCGCGGGCGGCGCCATTGCCGCCAAGGGGGGAGCCCCCAAAGGGGCCGCGGCGGGCGCATCGATGGTGTTGATGAGCCTCAACGTGAACGGGGTGATACCGCCCGACGTGCGCAAGCTGTTCGCCAAGGGGGTGGAGAAAGAACTGGGCAAGAACTATCAGATATTCAGCGGCAAGAAGGTGGAAGCCGCCGAAAACAAGGCCGTGGAAAATTATAAGGCGAACAACTGCCACGAAGACGACCATTGCGTGGCGGACGTGGCGAACGCGCTCGGCGCGTCCTACGCCGCGATCCCCTCGGTGATGAAAGCGAGGGGGAATTATGTCCTCGGGCTGCGGATTTACAGCGTGACGAAGGATGACGATCTTTTTGACGACGAAGCGCAATGCCCCGGCTGCTCGGACGCCGACGCGGCTGTCGCGTTCGAGGCGCTGGCGGCGAAAAGCGCCGCCCCGGCGCAATAACGGCGGAATGAAACCAAAATACATTATGGAGGTGCGGATGAATCGGATTGCGATGCGGGTGTGTATGGTGATGCTTGCGGCGTTTTTTTGCGCCGCGCCGGCGGCGTTCGCCAAGAAAGATAAAATTTCCCTCGGCGTGAAGGAGTTTCGCAACAACACCCACGCCGGGTGGTGGCATGGCGGGGTGGGGGACGACCTCGCCTCGATGCTGAGCAACGAGCTTTCCTCCAGCGGAAAATTCTCGCTGGTGGAGCGGGATAAGCTGAAAGGGGTTCTGGACGAACAGGATCTCGCCGAATCCGGCAAGGTGAATCCCAAAAAGGCGGCCAAGGCCGGCAACCTGACCGGCGCGCAGTATATCGTTTACGGAACCGTGTCGGCGTATGAAGAAGACACCTCCAGCACGGGCGGCGGCCTCAGCTTCGGCGGCATCAGCGTCGGCGGCGATAAGGGAACCGCATACCTCGCGGTCGATATCCGGGTCATCGATACCACCACGGGCGAGATCGAGCTTTCCCGCACGATCGAAGGAAAGTCCGGCAGCGGCGGCCTCAGCGTCGGCTTTTATAAGAGCGGGCTGGGCGGCAACCTGAAAAAAGAGGAGAAAACCCCGGCGGGCAAGGCGATCCGCGCCTGCGTGGTGGAGATATCCGAATACCTCGAATGCGCCATGGTGGACAAGGACGACTGCATGGACAAGTACAAACAGAAAGAGGAAAAGCGCCGCAAGAAGACCAAGGAAGCTATCGACCTCGACGAATAGCCAACGATTGGACATGACAACGGGGCGGCTCCTTTAAAAGGGCCGCCCTGTTTTTTTATATTGCGGTGACGGCAGCTTCGGCGAGGGCGGTTTTCTTGTCGATGGTGAGGGTGAGGTTGCCCATGCGGGTGTCGGTGATGCCGCCGCCGGCGCAGCAGGTGGGAACGGCCTCCTCGAAGCTGACGCCGCAAGTGATGTGCAACGCGCCGCCACGATCTTCCACATCAATATCGTACAGCGAGAAGGGGCCGTCTTTGTAGGGCCATCCCCCTTTTTTGCACAGCTTTTCCAGCGGCAGTTTCCAGAGGTTATCCAGCAGTTCGCGCGCCAGAGTATCATTGAACGCTTCCGTGCCGTATGCGGCAAGTGTTTTTGGCAGCGAGAGCGGTTCGCTCATTCGTTTTCCCCGAAGATTTCGGCGAGCAGCTTTTGGGCCAGCGGATGCCCGGCGATGCAGCTTTCGATGGCGCTGGCCGCTTCGCTGGCCGGCTCGCGCATGCCGTTGGCCAGATAGATTTGCCCCGCCCTGTAAAACCATTCCACCGCGCGCTCCTCGTCCAATTTCACGCCGCTGCCGTTTTGGTACATCACGCCGATGTTGTACGCCGCTTCGGCGGTGCCCCCCTCCGCCGCCTCCTCGAAAAGCGAAAGGGCGCGGTTAAAATCCCGCCGGACGCCGTGACCGTTGTAAAACATCAGCGCGAGGTTGTAGGCCGCGCCGGAGTGGCCGTTGCCGGCCGCTTCCTCATACCAGCGGGCCGCTTCGAGGAAATTCCGCTCAACGCCGTGGCCGTGGAAATGCAGCCCGCCGAGCGAGTTCTGCGCCTCGGCCAGCCCCTCGCCGGCGGCCAGCGTGAACAGCCGGTTCGCCTCTTTAAAGTCCTGCCGTACGCCGTGTCCGCCGCAATACAGGAGGGCAAGATTGCTCTGCGCCTCGGCCAGCCCCTGATCTGCCGCCCGCTTGAACCAGTGCGCGGCCTCCTTAAAATCCTGCTCCACCCCCGCGCCGTTGTGCAGCATGAGGCCGAGATTGTTGGCGGCCCATACGTGTCCCTGCTGCGCGGCGGCGCGGTACCAGCGGGCCGATTCCGCGAGGTCCGGCTCCATCCCCTCGCCCGTCCGCAGCAGTTCGCCGAGGAGATACTGCGCGTTCATATCGCCCTGCTGCGCGAAGGCGCGTATTTGGTCCACGTCCAGATTTTTATTCAATTGAGGTTCCTGTTCGTTTGTCATTGGGAAAAGGGTAAATGATACGGCGCGGAGGCGCAAGCAAAATGGGGCGGCCCCCTGTCATCCTGAGCCAAAGGCGAAGGATCTCTTTCCGGAAAGGGATTCTTCGCGGAGTTTACACTGAGCGGAGCGAACGTGCTCAGAATGACAAGCGGTGCGGCTATCCGAAAAGGGCGTCGGCGATTTTCCGCTTAAGCTCTTCCAGCCCCTGGCCGGTGGCGGCGCTGATGCCGAGCGCGCCGTGGCGGCGGCAGATGTTTTCGGCCTGTTCCGCGTCCGCCAGCTCTATTTTGTTGAACACCGTGATGACCGGAATTTCCGCCAAGCCGATATCCTCGATGATCTCTTCGGTGACTTTCATGTGCGCGTCCAGTTCGGGGTTTGAAATATCGGCGAGGTTGATGAGCATATCCGATTCGGCCAGCTCTTCCAGCGTGGCGCGGAAAACGCCGCGCAGCGATTCAGGCATGTTGCGGATAAGCCCCACCGTGTCGCTGATGACCGCTTCCTTGCCGTTCGGCAGCCAGAGCCGCCGCGTGGCCGGGTCGAGCGTGGAGAACAGAAGGTCTTTCACCAGCAGGTCGCTGCCGGTGAGCCGGTTGAGCAGCGTCGATTTTCCCGCGTTGGTGTAGCCGAGTATCGAAACGGTTTTCACCTCGGCGCGGCCGCGTTTTTTCCGTTTTTGGGCGCGGCGGTTTTTCAGGTTTTCCAGTTCGTGCTCGAACTGGGTGATCCGGCTTTGCAGGTGGCGGCGCTGCGTTTCGGCGGTCGTCTCGCCGGGGCCGCGCAGGCCGATGCCGCCGCGTATGCGCGAGAGGGCCGATTCCTTCGCGCCCAGCCGCGGCAGCAGGTATTTCATCTGCGCCAGTTGGATGCGCACCTTGCCGTCGCGGCTGGTGGCGCGCTTCTCGAAAATGCCGAGGATGAGCTGCGTCCGGTCGACGACTTCCAGATCGGTGAAATCGGAAATCGCCTTTATCTGCGCGGGGGTCAGTTCGGTGTCGAATATCACCATGTCGACCCCCAGCGAGAGCGCTTTTATCATGAAGTCCTGCATCTTGCCGTGCCCCATCAGGAATTTCGGATCCGGCACGTCGCGCCGCTGCGTCACCCGCCCCGCCACGGCGATGCCGGCGCTGCGGGCCAGTTCGGCCAGTTCGTCCAGCGAGATGTCCATTTGCAGCTTCGGCTTGTTGGAAACGTGTATCAACAGCGCGCTCTGTTCCGTCTCCACCTTTTTGGCGATGACGGTTTTTTCGAGGTCGCGCTCCACCTGCTCGATCAGCCCCTGGTACAGCTCTTCCGCCAGCGGGTGGGTGAGCGCGCCGTGCATGGTGTAGCGGTCTTCTTCCCCCGCCTCGATGTGGGCGAGGTGCAGTTTTCCCGCCGTGCCGTCCGGCCGCACATCGATGGCGGCCATCGCGTCCAGCCGCAGCAGCAGGAGGTCGTTCAGGTCGTCCCGCGTGACCGGCTCCCCCTTCAGGTGGGTATGTATGCAGCGGTAGCCGGCCAGCCGTTTGCCGGCCACGCGGCGCTGCCCCAGATTCGGGATGACGATCTGATGGTCGTTGCCGGCGATGACGTGGGTGATTTTCCCCTTGCGGTCGATCAGCAGGCCGATTTGCCGCGCCAGCTCGCGCGAGAGCTTGGCGATGTACGTCAGGAGTTCGTCGGTGATGAGCTGGCCGGACGGGATTTTGCGGCGGTAGACGCGCTCGAGGCTTTTGAGGGCCGCGTGCGGCAGCCCCGCGATATTGCCGTGAACCGTGTGGGAAATGGCGCAGCTCCTTGCCGTTAAAAACCTTCGAGTATGAGTCCGACCAGCCGGTCGCCCAAGTAGTCCGCCGCCTCCCTGTCCGCCTGATTGCGGGCGGTTTCGGCCGCCGGAATATCCGCGCCGACGTTGTAATCCCACTGCACCCGCAGTTCGCGGTCGAACGCGATTCCTTTACCGGCGTTGTCGGTGAATGTAACCTTCACCGTCATCTTAACGCGGTATTGGGAAACCCGGTTGAGGCTGTCGAAGGCGACCGGCTCCAACGAGTAGCTTTTAATGGCGCCGAGCAAGAGGCTGTCGGCCCCGCCGTCCACCACCGCCAGCCGGCCGTCCCTGATGAATTTTTCGGTCACCGCCCGCGTAACGGTGATATCGAGGTTCGGCTGCTGCACATCGTTTTCAAATACGGGAATGCCGATGCTCCTGATCCCTTCGGGAAGGCCGCTCCCCTGCCCCGCGAGGCGGTAGCTGCAACCCGCGGCGAAGAGAACGGCCAGAAAAAGGGGTAACAGCCGTTTCAAGAAATCTCCCCGCCGCAACTGGAGCCTTGACCGGCGGTGCAGCCGTAGCAGTGCGCGCCGGTGACGATCTGCCGCCCGGCGAGGGCGCGCTGGTTCCAGTCGTTGATGTGGAAGGGGGCGCCGTGGTTGACCCGCAGGCCGAGCATCTGGTTAAAATCGCAGTCGAACAAAAATCCGTCCCACCCGACCGATACCATCGAACGGCACATCACGTTTTCGGCGGCCGCCGGGTTGAAGGCCCCCGCGAGACGCAGCAGGTAGCTGTCGTGGGCGTTTTTCCGGTTGAGGTAATCCTTGAACCGGGCTATCGGCATGTTGCTCATGGCGAACAGGTGGTTGAAGGCGACGCCGTGGTTTCTTTTCAGCTCGGCGCGGAACTGCCGCTCCATCGGCTCCTGCGGCGCGGGGAGAAACGCCCCGGCCGGATTGTAGACGAGGTTCAGCGTAAGCCCGCTCCCCTCGATGCCATAGCCCGTTTCGTTGAGATGCTTAAGGGCTTCGATGGATTTTTCAAAAACGCCTTTGCCCCGCACCGCGTCGGTCTCTTCCCGGCGGAAGTAAGGGAGCGAGGCGACGACAATGACGTTATGCGTTTTCCAGAACGCGGGAAGGCCGTGCATTTCCGGTTCGCGCAGGATGGTGAGGTTGCACCGGGTCATGGCCGCCGCGCCGGTGCCGCGCGCGCTTTCGACAAACGTCCGGTAGCGGGGGTGCATCTCCGGCGCGCCGCCGGTGATGTCCAGCACCGGTATCCGTTCTTCCTTCAGCAGGCTCAGGCAGCGTTCCATCACCGCATCCCCCATCATCTCGGTGCGGTTCGGCCCGGCTTCGACGTGGCAGTGGTGGCAGGCCTGGTTGCACTTTTTGCCCAAATTCACCTGCAACGTGGCGATGCCTTCGGCCCTCAACGGGTAGAGGTTGCACGATTTGAGCGCGTCGTCGAACGGCGTGATGGCGGCGGGCATCGTCAAAACGAGATTTTTTCCGCGGCGTTGCGCATTTGCACTCCATGCACCATCGCCGCGCCCCCCTTGATGGCGGCGGCCACATGGATCGCTTCGGTCATCTGGCCGGTGTTGGAGCCTTTTTCAAGGCAGTCTTTGGTGTAGGCGTCGATGCAATAGGGGCATTGCACGGCGTGGGCGACCGCTAAAGCGATGAGCGCCTTTTCCCGTTGGGTGAGGGCGCCCTCCTGAAAGACCTTGCCGTACCACTGCGAAAAAGCCTTCCACAGTTCCGGGGCATCCTTCCCCATGTCGCCAAATTTTTCGAGATCCGCCGGATTGTAATATGTTTCCATTATTTCTCCTTTACTCTTGTCATTCTGAGGAACGAAGCGACGAAGAATCCCTTTCCGGAAAGAGATCCTTCGCCTTCGGCTCAGGATGACAACGCCCGCGTAACAAGCGTTATTTTCCAAACAAAGATACCGCCATTTTTCGTGATTGTAACACAAGAACCGCCAGCCCGGCGGCGTTATAGACGCCAGAAAGCCAGCGTGACCGCCAGCCCGGCCGCCACGGCGGCGGAAGCCCAAGAGAGGGTATTGAACCGCCCCACATACGCGTCGAGCCGCCGCAACTCCCCGCTGCCCGATGAGGTCAGAGAAGGATCGTATGTTCCCACTTCCCGCGCGGCGTGGAGCACCGCTTCACCGTGCGGCGCGGCGGCAATGGCGCCGGTCAGGTCGGCCCCGGCGCTATGCTTGTTCATATGCAAGCCGTTGTTCCAATGGCGTGATTCGGTCACATCGTATACCTTCCCCTTGAAGGCGATGAGCGCGCGCCGCCCCTTGCGGCCGTTAAAGAGTTTGAGGTCGCCGGGTGAAAACGCCTTGAACCGGGAAAAATCGGGCAAGGCCAGCAGTATCTCGGCCTCTTTGCGCCGTCCCGCCGTCTGGCGCGCCACGATCAGCCTGATCGTCATAAGCAGAACCAGCATGTTGGTCAGGACAATCTTGAGGCCAAGAAAAGTGCCGTAGGTGGAATGCCAGAAATCGTTTCCCGGCACATAGACGAACGGAACGAGTAGCGCGCCGCAGCCGATGGCCAGCCCCATCGATGTCCAGATGAATTTGCGCTCCGTGGGGGAAATATCCTCCCGCGCCAGCGGGCGCGGCACAAAGCCGAGGAAGATGGCCGCCCCCGCCAGCGCCACCGCCGCCGCGGCATGGATCGCCAGCAGCAGATGGCGGATTTTCCGTTCAAGCGCGGCGCCCAGGCCGCTCTTCGGCTTTCCACTCGCGGTGTTTGGAAGCTGATAATAATTCCGGACGAACAGGTTGCCGTCGGCGGTGAACTCAAGATTGTCGGGGCGGCCGATATGGCAGTAGTCGCAGTTTTTCCCCGTCTGATCGGCGAATATCTGGGTGGCGCGCGCCTCTCCCGCCAAAAGCGGCGTCAGGGCGAGCAGCGCCACGGCAATCACGGGCCGGAATATCGTTTTCATCGGGTTTATGGAACGACAGTTTACCGCGCCGCCGCGCCGTCGGCCAAACATATTTACACGCTTCTGTCATTCTGAGCCGCAGGCGAAGAATCCCTTTCCGGAAAGAGATCCTTCGCTGCGTTCAGGATGACAAAGAAAAAAGGGTTATTTCTTTTCTTCGGCTTTCTTTTCTTCGGCCTTCACTTCAGCTTTCGCTTCGGTTTTGGCGGCTTTCTTGTCGGCCTTCTTTTCGACTTTCTTTTCTTCGGCCTTCACTTCTTCAGCGAACGCCGGGGCAACGAAGCAGGTGAAAGCGGCGGCCACAAAAGCGATAGTCAGGAACTTTTTCATGGGAATCCTCCAAGGTGTACAACCATTACCGCGGAACCGCCGCGCAACATGCGCGGCAAACCAGTGTCCCGCGGTAAAATTCGTTTAATTATTGCCGGTTGCGAATTGTACCCCAGCCATACCGGAAATAATCAAATTAATTATTTGGCCGATACCGCCTGGAAGTCAGGCCACGAGCAGGAGAAGCGTTTCGGCGGTTTCGTTCACCGCTCCCAGTATGTCGCCGGTCACCCCGCCGATCCGCTTTTCGGCGAACTTCCGCAGCGCCAGCGCCGTTCCCGCCGCCACCGCCGCGAAGAGCGCCAGTTTTTTCGGGTCAATCACAAAGCCGCCGGCAAGAACGGTCGCCGTGGCGATGAGGATTGTTACCGCCGAAAATTTGCCGACGAACGCCGCGCCGGTGCCGGTGGCGCGGGGGTAGGGGGCGTTGCAGGCGGCCACCATCATGCTCCAGCGGGAGAAGGCGAGCGCCGCGGCGATGGCGGCGAACCGGCCCTGTTCGCAGAGCAGCCAGAGCGCCGCGAACTTGCCGATAAGGACAAGGAAAATGGCGGTGTAGCCGAACGGGCCGGTGAACGGCTCCTTCATGATCTCCAGCGCGCGTTGCGGCCCTTTGCCGCTCAGCAGGCCGTCCGCCGAGTCGGCCAAGCCATCGAGGTGCAACGCGCCGGTGACCAGCGTCAGCAGCAGCAGCGCGGCGAATGCGGCAACGCGCGGGTCGGCCCCCGCCGCCATCAGTCCGTATGCGGCGGCGGCCGCAATGCCGCCGATAACGGCCCCCGCCAGCGGGAAGAAGGCGAACGACGCGCCGAAATCGGCCGCACCGTATTGCTTCACCTGCGGCAACGGCAGACGCGTAAGAAACGTGAATGCCAGGTGCAGCGGTTTCAGCATCGGCGGAAACGCGCCCCGCCGCTCACAGCGCGGTGGAAACGCCGGCGCCCCCGAAGGTGGCCATTTCGTTGTAGATTTTCACGGACGCTTCGATAATGCCGATGGCAAGCGCCGCGCCGGTTCCCTCCCCCAGCCGCATATCGAGGTCGAGTATCGGCTTCACCCCCACCTCTTCGCAGATGCGGCGATGCCCCCGCTCGGCTGAGAAATGGGCGAAGAAGACCCGCTGATGAACCGGCGGCGCGCTGCGAATGGCGACGATGGCGGCCGCCATCGAGATGAATCCGTCCACCACCACCGGTATCCGGTTTTTGGCCGCGCCGAGAATGAGGCCGGTCAGCCCGGCGATTTCCAGCCCGCCCACTTTGCGGAGGGCGTCGAGCGGCGAAGCGAACGGCGTGTGCAGCGCGAGAATGCGGTTGAGCACTTCGGTCTTGCGGGCGATGCCCGCGGCGTCCAGCCCGGTGCCGGGGCCGACGATGGTATCGGGCGACAGCCCCAGCATGGCGGCATACAGCGCGGTGGAGGGGGTGGTGTTGCCGATCCCCATGTCCCCCGTGCCGATGATATCGACGCCGTTTTTTGCCGCTTCTTCGGCGAGGCCGATGCCGGCGAAAATGGCCTGCTCAAGTTCTTTTTCGGTCATCGCCGCTTCTTTGGCGATGTTTTTGCTTCCTTTGGCGACTTTCCGGTTGACCAGCCCCGGCGTGTTTTCAAAATCGTAATTCACCCCCATGTCGACCACCACGGTTTCGCAGCCGGTGTGGCGCGCCAGCACATTGATGCCGGCGCCGCCGCGCAGGAAGTTGAGCACCATCTGCGGAGTTACTTCCGCCGGGAAGGCGCTCACCCCTTCGGCGCAAACGCCGTGGTCGGCCGCCATGATGTAGATCGCCTTTTTTTTCAGGCGCGGCGGGTAGCTGTCCGAGGCCCTGATGAAGCGGGCGGCAAAATCCTCCAGCCGCCCCAGCGAGCCGAGGGGCTTGGTGAGATTATTGAGGTGCGCCTGGACCTCGGCGTCGCGCGCGGTGTTCACCGGCTCGATGCCGGCGATGTATTGCTCTATCCGTTTCATGGTTTCATTTCCCCTTTATCATGAGCGGCAACCCCGCCACCATCAATATGACCCGGCCACAGGCCGCCGCCAGCCGGGCGTTCACCAATCCCAAACGGTCGCGATAGGCGCGCGACAGCGGGTCGGCCGGCACGATGCCCAGCCCCACCTCGTTCGTCACCACGATCACCGCCGCCGCCGCGTTCATAACCACGGCGGCCAGCTCGTCCGCCTTGCGGGCGAACGCGGCGTCATCGGCCTGTTCCAGCAGGTTGCTGGTCCACAGCGTTAAACAGTCTATCACGATACAGTTTCCGGCTATGCCATGCGCCGCCACCGCTTCGGCCACCGCCAGCGGCTCCTCCACGGTGATCCACCGGGCGCCGCGCTCGGTTTTATGTTTTTCGATGCGGGCGCGCATTTCGGCGTCGCGCGCTTCGGCGGTGGCGATAAATATTTTCGCGCCCGGCGATTGATCCGCCAGCATAAGCGCGTGGGCGCTTTTGCCGCCGCGCGCCCCGCCGGTGATCAGCGTCTTCATTGTTGCGCCGCCACGTTAAAAAACCGGCGCGCGCCGTGGGCAAGGCAGCGGACCGATTCCACCACGTCCCCCACCGAAAAATTTTCTATGATCACCGCGCCGGCCGGCTTGCAATCGGCCACGGCGGCAAGGACGGCGGTAAGCGTTTCCTCCGGCAGGGCCGACAGCGGGCGGTGGTCGCGGTCCGCCACGCCATGAATATGGCACATCCGTATCCGGCGGCCGTAGGTATCGATGAAGGCGAGCGGCTCGCCCTTTTCGTAAATGTGGTGGCCGATATCAAAGCAGACCGAAACGCCCAGCCCCTTCACGGCCTCCCACACCGGGGCGAAGGGGGTGCCGACGGTGTTCTCCACACAGATGCGCTCCGGGGCGACGCCGGTCTTCTTCAAAATCCGCTCCAGCCGTTTGGCGGCGAGCGGCAGGTCGAAATGGCCGTTTTGCTCTATGTGCAGCACGTAGTTGCCGATGCCGGCCGGGGCGAAGGTTTCAACCGCCTTGATGATGGCCGCTTCGCCGGCGCCGCCGGGGGCCGCCAAACCGCTGGGGGCCGGCAGGTGGAGCGAGTAGGAAAACCCGCCGTCCTTGAGCGCGGCCAGTTGGCGCAATTCGTCATCGGTTACCGGGGATTGATCCAGCGCTTCATATGCCAGCAGTTGCACCTCTCCAAAAACCCCTTTGAGGCGCTTGGCGTTTTCGGCATAACCGGCGGGCCAAACGAATGAGGAAACGCCCATCCTGACGGGAAAGGCGTCCAACGCGCCACGATAGGCATCCAGCGGATTGTCGGCAAACGGCATCAAAACCCCTTCACTGAAAAATGGTTATCGCGTCATATTACCCCCATTGCGGCGGCGATGCCCCCGGAAAATGATTTTGGCGCCCCAGGGCATGGGTGCGGCGGACGCCGGAGCGGAATTGCTCCGTCGCGTGGCTATTGGGCGGAGGTTTCCCGCACGGGTACTTTGGGGGGGATGAGCGGGGCGCTTTTTTCGCCGATGTCGCCGATCCCCTTGAGATTGATGCTAAGGAAAAAGCGGGTTTCCGTTTCGGAGCGCACCCCGCCGTCAGCCAACTGCTCGGTGCGGCGGCGCGAGCCGGCGTTGAACGAAACTCCCCAGCAGCACGATTCCCAGTTCACGGTGGCGAGCGAGCCGGTGGCCTCGCCGCGGTCTTCATCGTAGATGGCCGAGAGTTCGGTGGAGAACGCCTTGTTGAACCGGTAGCCCAACAGCCCGGAGGAGAAGGTTGAACGCGGGGTGTTCACGAAACGCCGGTCATATGAGATATGGAAATCGCCCCAGGTAAGCCCCGCCTCCTGGTTCATGGCCGATGGCTCATGCTCGTAGTGGTTATATGCCAGGTCGGCGTTGAGCAGCAGCCATTCGGCGGGGCGGCTCTTGAATTCCACCGTGAGGTCGGCCCAGGGGCGCGTTTCAGCGATGTCGATCCGTTGCGCTTCGCGGAAGTCGTACCCTTGGCTGATGTTGAGCCGCGCGATTTCGTCCGCCCGTGAGCGGGAATAGATGCGGTTCAGCAGCGAAACGGCGGCGAGGGTTTTGGGGCCGTGCTTGTCCAATATGTCCAGCGGCACAGCCTGTTGGCGGCCATCGCCGCCGGTTTCGTATCCGGGAACGTATGTAAAATCGAGCCGGGGGGTGACGACATGCTTCCAGGCATTTTCATCCCCGTTGAATATCCGGTGGATGCGCGGCCCCTCCACCCCCGCGCCGGCCGCGTAGTAGTTCACCGCGAACGCCCGGTTTTCCGTTTCGGAACGGCTGTACCAGGTGGAACGCCCCTCCGCCCACGGCGTAACGTTAAAAAAAGGCGATAGGGTGAATGGCGCCGATAAGCGGGGACGGGCGTCAAGGCGGCTTATTTCGCCGTCGCCATGCCGGTTCGCGGCGAATGAAACGGCCGATGCGCTCCCCTCCGCCACCAGCGGCAATCCGGCGATTTGCCGGGGCATCGCCGCGAACAAAAGCTCGGGCCGCTTGCCAAATACCTCGCCGCCGGTAACCTCCAGCTCGCGCTGGTCGCGTCCCGTGAGCGACAGGGCGTACGGCCCTCCGGTAAAATGGGCGTTGACGAACGAATCGGTGTAGCGCCGGGTGCGCATCATGATGCTGTTGTCAAATTCCTTGCTGTAACTGGTGCGGCTTTCAATATCCGCGCGGGCCATGCTGTCGGCGTAGTCGTTGATTTTCATCCGGTGGTCGTACTTTGCGCTGTAGAGCGGCTCTTGCAGTTGCCGGTCGTGAAGGTAGTCGAGGTTCAATTGGCCGTAGGTGCGCTCGGCGAAGGCGTAGCGGTATTCCAGCCCTTCGCGGATGCCGCGCCAGTCCATCCAATCAAGGTAGAGGGTGGCGTCGTCCTGATCCGAGATGGCCCAAAAAAAGCTGTTTTTCACCGTGGCTCCCCCCGTGGAGGAATAGCCGATGCCGGGAAGCAGAAAACCGGTGGAGCGCTTGGTAACCGCCGGCGCAAACCAGTAGGGGGAATAAAAAACCGGCACGCCGTAAAACTGGAGCGAAGCCCCTTCAAAGACGGCGATCCCCTCCATCCGGACGTCGAGCCGCCGCGCCTTGAAAACCCATTCCCGGTTATCGGCCGGGCAACTGGTGAGCGATCCTTCATCTATGATAAAGCGGTCGGCGGATTGGCGCTCGATTTTGCCGGCGGTAAAAGTAAGGTTGCCGCCAAAAACCCCTTTGGCGTCCCACAGGGTGCCGAGTCCGCTATCAAGGGAAAACTCCATGTTGTGGGCGGTGATGTCGGCGTTTTGCACCTGCAGCCGCACATCCCCCTGAATGAACCCCCTCTGGATTTCGCGTTGAATCGTGCATTCCTGGCCGGTGACGGTGAAATCGCCATACGTGATCCGGATGTCCCCCTTGGCGGCCAACGTCTGTCCCTTTTCGGAATAGTTGATGCTGTCGGCGGTGATCTGAAGCGTTTTTTGGCCGTCCCGTCCGGCGGCCTCCTGATGCGCCTGCTTCGATGCGGGTGGCGCTTCTTCGGCCGCGGCGGCGGACACAAAAAGAAAAAGCGCGCACACGGGCGCGCTTAGAAGAAAAATCAGCCGGGGACTATGCATGCTCCCCGGCCTTGGTTACAGAATAAAGACGGCTAGCGCGACCACGGTGTGCCACACGCGGCCTTTCACTATTGCGGTTTGGGTGATATTGCGGGTGTTGACGATCTTGTTGCTGATCTTGAACACCTGGCGGCGCTCGTCCCAGCTCTGGCTTTCGTCGAACTCGATGCCCAGCGTGGAGGCCAGCATCGCCGCGGCGAGGTCTTCGGCATAGTCGCCGGCGCTTTTTTCGGTTTCGCCGTAGGAGTGGTGCTCGCTCAAATAACCGTAGGCGTTTTTATCGGTGGGGATGGCGCAGCCGATGCTGGTGGCGACCAGCCGGTGCGGCTCGTTGCTGGCGATGCGGGCCTGCACCACGAACGTGATGGCGCCGGACTCGAGAAGTTTTTCCCCTTCTTTGCGGCTGATGATCTTGCAGCGCGGGGGAAGGATGGAAGACACCGTCACGAGATTGCAACGTTCAACGCCCGCGTCGCGCAACGCCAACTCATACGAACGGAGCTCCTCCTTATGGACGCCGACTCCCCTGGTGAAAAATATTTTCCGCGGTACAAGGTTACTCACTATCTTCTTTTGCCTCCACCCAATCTATAAAAAACCGGTTTGTGATTGGAACCCTTCGATCCTTCCCGAACGCTTTCGGCGTCAGCTTCACGCCCGGCGCCGTCTGGCGCCGTTTATACTCGCTTTTATCAACTAACGAGACCGTCCTCTTCACGTCGCGCCCATCATAACCAAGCGCTATTATCTCCACAACACTTTTTTCTTCTTCCACATATAACCGGAGCACCTCGTCCAGGACGCCATATTCCGGCAGGGAGTCGCTATCCAACTGGTTGGGGCGCAATTCGGCCGACGGCGGCTTGGTGATGGTGTTGTCCGGTATCCGGGGAAGCTCCGGACGGCCGTTGATCCAGCGGCAGAGATCGTATACCCGGGTTTTGGGCAGGTCTTTGATGACGGCGAACCCCCCCGCCATGTCGCCGTAGAGAGTGCAATATCCGACGCCTATCTCGCTTTTGTTCCCGGTGGCCAGCACCAGGGAGCCGAACTTGTTGCTAAGCGCCATGATGAGGTTCCCCCGGATGCGCGCCTGGATATTTTCCTCGGCCAACCCCGGCGCGGTGCCGGTGAATAGCGGCCCGAGCGCGCGGTCAAAGCCGTCCATCAGATCCGTGATGGGGATGACGTCGAAGCGGATGCCAAGGTTGCGGGCCAGCGCGCGGGCGTCGGACACGCTCCCTTCGCTGCTGTATCTGGAGGGCATCGCCACGCCCCAAACCCTTTCCCGCCCCAGCGCCGCCGCCGCCACGGCCGCGGTGAGCGCGCTGTCGACGCCGCCGGAGAGGGCTACCAGCGCGTTCTTGAAGCCGTTTTTCTCCACATAGTCGCGGGTGCCCAGCGTGAGCGCGTTCCAGACGTTTTCCGGATAGGCCAGCGGCGGCGCGATTTTGTTGGCCGCCGCTTCACCCGCGTTCAGCGGCACATCGGCGATAAGCATATCCTCGGCGAATTCGCGCGCGGCGGCAATCACCGCGCCGTCCGCGCCACAGACAAACGACCCGCCATCGAACACCAGTTCGTCCTGTCCCCCCGCGAGATTGCAATAGACCAGCGGCTTGCCGCATTTTTTCGCAAAGGCGGTGGCCGCGCCGCGGCGCGTTTCGGTTTTGCCCAGATGGTAGGGCGATGATGAAAGATTCAACACCAGGCCCACATCGGCGCGGGCGCAGCGCGCCGCCACCGGCGAACCCTCCACCCAGATATCCTCGCAGATGGTGATGCTTATGCGCACGCCGTTAACCGTGACCGCGCCGCCGTCACCGGAGGCAAAATACCGTTTTTCGTCGAATACGCCGTAGTTCGGCAATTCGGTTTTGTGCGCCACCGCGGCCACCCGGCCGTCCATCAGCGCGGCGGCGGCGTTGTAAAGCTTCCCCTCGTGGCGGCGGGGATAGCCCACCACGGCGCAGATGCCGCGCGCCGCTTTGGCGATGTCGTCCACCGCCCGCGCCGCCGCATGAATGAAGTTATCCTTGAAGAGCAGGTCCTCGGGCGGATAGCCGGTCACCGCCAACTCGGGAAAAACGACGAGCGCCGCCCCTTCCCCTTTCGCCGCTTCGATGGCGGCGGTGATTTTGGCGGCGTTGCGGGCGAAATCCCCCATCACCGCATTGATCTGCGCCAGCGCCACGCGGATCATTGCTTCTCCGTCAGCGCGCCGCTGTTGGTTTTGTCCCGCATGACGCGGAGCGCCACTCCTTCCGCTTTTACCAGATTCACAACGATATCGCCAAACGCCATGTTTAGCCTGAGCCGCACCGGAATCTGGTACTCGTCATCGGTGAGCCAGATGTATAACAGGTTGCTGCCGGTGAAGGCTCCCTCGAATTTCAGCCGGGCGATGAGCATAACGGTATCCACCTGGCCGTCCAGCACCGGTATCCGCTCCCGCTTGATCACAAAGATGTCGGCGTGATAATTCTTGTTATCCTCAAAAATCGGAACCAGCAGCTTCTGTTTCGGCTTCAGGCGCGTGGCGCGGACAAGATATGACGCGCTGAAAAAGTCCTGCGCTTCGGGGTTGAGGCGGAACGTTTCGGGCGGCTTCTCGTCCACCGTCACGAGGGCCGTGCCGCGGGAGTGGTCGAATTCCAGCAGCTTGTCCTTGGTGGTGGTGCTTTCGCGTATCACCGCTTTCATGCTCGCGGGCAAACGGGCCGCCGGATCCCACAGCGACTCGAATTTGTCGTCCATCGTAAATATCCTGGCGATAACATTGGTGGTCCAGGTGTGCAGGGTGAACCGCAGATATTGGCGGCCGTCCCGCTCCACCGTTTCGGGTATGGATGCTTCCATTATCCCGGCATCAAAGAAAAGCCACCGGGCGGAATAGATCAGCGATTCGCCCGGTTTGAACGGCAGGTCCTGCGCGCGCGCGGGGGCGGCGAAAAACAACAGCGGCAGCAGAAACACGAATAGCCGGCGGGCTACTCCCGCTTTATTCACGGAAAGCGGGAAAACCGTCAAGCTTTTGAAAAGACGCGGCGGCGCGGCATTTTTAGGGGAAAACATACTGACGGTATGTTGACCGATAAAAATGCAAGCCAACGCGAAAATTTTCAAAAGATCGGCGGTTTCCGGATTATGAACAGCATCGCTGTGAATAATCCGGATTACTTCGTGTTGGTGGCGAATACGATGGACCACGGGTCGAACTTCTTCATCCTGAAGCATGAATCGACCTGCAGCCCCGAGGCCGCGGCCAGATCCGGAAGCGCCAGTGTGGCGCGCCATCCCAACTTGCGGCACACGGGATCCAGCAGCTCCTCCGCCCGCGCCAGCATCCTCTTCTCGCTCAGGAAGTGGTTCACCAGCACGATCGGCTGACCCGGCTTGCAGACCCGTTTCATTTCGGCCACCGCCTTCACCGGGTCCGGCACCACGCTGATGACAAAGGTGGCGAGCACATGATCGAAGTTATCATCGGGAAACCGCAGATCGCAGGCGTCCATCTCCATCAGGGTCACATGATCCAGCCGGTGTTTCTGTTTTTTGCGCTCGGCTTTTTGCAGCATCGACCGGGAAAGATCGATGCCGGTTATTTGGCAATCACGCGGATACAGCGGCAAGGTAAGGCCGGTGCCGACCCCCACGTCGAGCACGCTTTCATTGGGCCGTATCTTCATGCCCTCGATGGCGTGCCGCTGGCGCGGATAGAACATCAGCTTGAAGATGAAATCATAGACGTTGGAATAGTTATGATAAATCTTCTTGATGCTGTCGTGATCCATCGATACTCCCCTTTTCCGTTTCATAACGCCGACGGCCAGAATATCAGATTACCCTTTGATTTCCCAATGCCCGCGGCGCGCGCGGCTTAACGCGGCGCGCCGGAAAGGCTTTCGAAAAGCCCCGGCTGCCGGATATCCATGCCGGGAAGCGGCACCGGGTAGGCTCCGTTGAAACAGGCGGTGCAGAAGTCCGCGCCATGCGCGCCGAACACATTGAGCATCCGTTCGTTGGCGAGGTAGGAAAGCGATTCGCACCCCAGATACCGCTGGATTTCAGCCACCGACTTGTTGGCGGCGATAAGCTCCTCTTTGCGGGGCGTGTCGATGCCGTAATAGCAGGGATTCGTGGTGGGGGGGGAACTGATCCGCAGATGCACCTCGCGGGCGCCCGCCTGCCGGATGAGATTGATGATCTTGCGGGAGGTGGTGCCGCGAACGATGGAATCATCCACCACGACCACCCGTTTCCCCTCGATCAGCTTTTTGATCGGGTTGAGCTTTATCTTCACCCCGAAATGGCGTATCTGCTGCGACGGCTCGATGAACGTGCGCCCCACATAGTGGTTGCGGATCAGCCCCATCTCGAACGGGATGCCGGATTCCTCGGCGTACCCCATGGCGGCCGGCACGCCGGAATCGGGGACGGGGATGACGATATCCGCCTTGACCGGGTTTTCCTTGGACAACTCGCGCCCGAAAGCCTTGCGTATTCCATAAACCGATTCCCCAAAGACCATCGAATCGGGCCGGGCGAAATAGATGAACTCAAAAACGCAGTGCGACGGGCGGCGCTTCGGAAACGGATAGAACGACCGCACCCCCTCGGGCGAAACGACGACCATCTCGCCGGGGTTCACGTCGCGCACGTATTCCGCGCCGATGAGATCGAACGCGCAGGTCTCCGAGGCGAACACCGCCGCGCCGTCCAGCTTCCCCATCGCCAGCGGGCGGAAGCCGTTCGGGTCGCGCACCGCCACCATCTCCTCTTCGGTCATCAACAGCAGCGAGTAGGCCCCCTGCACCTGCATGAGCGCGTCCACCGCGCGGGAGATGAAATTCCCCGCGGCCGACTTGGCGATGAGGTGGACGATCACCTCGGTATCGATGCTGCTGCGGAAGATCGAGCCGGCATCTTCAAGTCGGCTGCGGGCCTCGGCGGCGTTCACCAGATTGCCGTTGTGCGCCACCGCCAGCGCCCCCAGCGAATAATTGATCGCGACCGGCTGCGCGTTTTTCAGCAACGATTCGCCGGTGGTGGAATAGCGGTTGTGGCCGATGGCCAGGTCGCCGCGGAGGAGTTCTATTTTATCTTTGCTGAAAATATCCGCCACCAGCCCCATGCCGATCTCGGCGTAATGCGAGGCGCGGTCGGAGGTGACAATGCCGGAGCTTTCCTGCCCGCGGTGCTGCATGGCGTACAGGCCGAGATATGCGAGGTTGGCCGCCTCGGGATGGCCGTACACGCCGAATACGGCGCACTGATCGTGGAATTTTCCTTCTTCGTTGCGTATCATTTACTGATTATACCTTAGCCCTCCCTCCAACGGTAGCGCCGGGTAGCGCCCCCGTTTGAAAAAATATGGCGGGCAGGACAGACAGCAGCCTATAGGCCATCTCCGGAGCGGATGGAAAAAAGCCATCCCGCTCCTCCCATCTTGTCTGTCATCAGCCCGAAAGGGCTGACAAAATTGGCCCTAACGGACCAACGACACGCGTGTCCCGCCGTGAAAATAAGGCGCCACCCCCAAATTACCGTTCCACCCAAATCTCCGGCTAAGGAAGTGTGTTGCGCCGGTACAACGGAATTCATTCTGTTGTTGGCCCGCAAGGGCCAAGAAGGCTTGCCCCCTTCGGGGACAACCGCAGGATGAATCCTGCGGTACCAAGCCGTCCCCAAATCACCCAATGGGTGTGAAAACCATGTTGGGCCGGAAAGCGGCGTTGATACCGTCAATCATGGTTAGAAGCCGTTTCTTCACGCATGGTGACCCCTTTAGCCGGAGATTGAGGTTCCAAACTGCGCCTTTTCAATTCGGGCGGCCTTTGATATAGTATTGCTCTGGATTGCGGAGAGGATGGGCGGGAGTTTTTCCCGGCCGAAGTTAGTGGAGGATCGGGTGTCCAAACTGTTTGCGGCGTTTGCCTTCGCCCTTCTGGTGCTCCCGGGGTTTGCCTGGGCGGAAGAGTCCTGCCACCGCGGACAAGCCGGGAAGGCCGAAGTGGAAACAATTGACGCCAACGAACGTCACGCCGGTCACGCGCATTCCGCGGCCGGCGGCATCGAAGAGATTCCGCAAACCGCGCCGGTTTCTTCGGCTGACGGACACAACATGAATGGGGACTGCCCCCATAATTCCGGTTTTGGCCAGACATATTCCTCGCGCCTCGCCCTGATGAAATGCGGCACGGGCGGCTGTTGCATAAAAACCGAAATACCGCTCGCGGACGGCGGTTTCTCCCCCAAAGCCGCGCCCGAAATGGCGGTGGATGCCAGCCAAGGGCTTAACACGCTTTCCTCAAAGGAGCTTGCCGCTCCGTATCTCCTCGAAAAACTTTCCAACCTCTATCCTCCCGTCCCGCGCCCCCCGGCCGCCTGATTTCCTCAACCTATCTTAAGTAACGCCTGAAGTGCGTCTTTTTCGCGCGGGTTCCGCGCAAGACCGCCCTTGAGGCGTTAACAACCATGTTTTTTACATCTTGAGGAATTATGTACGGAAGATTTTTTGGAAAACTGTTATTGACGGCGTCGCTCTGCGCGGTGATGGCGATACCGGCGTTCGCGGAAGAACCGGCGGCGGAACAACCGGCGGCGGAAGCTCCAGCACCAACACCGGCGGCGGAAGCTCCAGCACAGGCACCGGTGGCGGAAGAACCGGCGGCCCCGGCGGCGAAACAATCAAAACACGAAGGCCCGGCATTGGTCCTTGATGACGTCGTCGTCACAGGCACGCGCGAAAAGGAAACCAAGGCGGAGACGCCGCTGGCGGTCGGCGGCGTGAAGGAAAAGGAAGTTCAGGAAACGCGGCCGCAGCACCCCGCGGAAATCATGGGGCGCGTCCCCGGCGTGTATGTGAACGTCACCGGCGGCGAAGGGCATATGACCTCCATCCGCCAGCCGATGACCACCAGCCCGGTGTACCTCTTTCTGGAAGACGGCATACCGACCCGCTCCACCGGATTTTTCAACCACAATGCGCTGTATGAAGTGAACGTTCCGCAGTCGGGCGGGATTGAAGTGGTCAAGGGACCCGGCACCGCGCTGTACGGCAGCGACGCGATAGGCGGCACCGTGAACGTGCTCACGCGCCCCGCGCCGGTCAACCCGGAGCTGGACGTATCGCTGGAGATGGGCGGATTCGGCTTTTGGCGCACGCTGGTATCGGCCGGCGGCCACGGCGTCCGCGCCGACGTGAACGTATCCCACACCGACGGCTGGCGCGATATGACCAAATTCGACCGCCAGTCCGGCACCATCCGCTGGGATGTGGAATCCGAAAGCGGCTCGCGGTTCAAGACGGTGGCCACCTATTCGAATATCGATCAGCAGACCGCCGGCACCTCGCAGATTTCGCTTGCCGATTACCAGAACAACCCCACCGTCAACTACACGCCGATCTCCTACCGCAAGGTGAAGGCGCTCCGCCTTTCCTCGGCGTACGAAAAGGAATCGGGCGATACGCTGGTCAGCATCACCCCCTATGTGCGGTCGAACAGCATGGATCTCCTGCCGAACTGGTCGCTCTCGTACGACCCCCAGCGTTCCAGCGGCGGCAACGACTCGTTCGGCGCGCTGGCCAAGTACCGCGTCGATCTGGAATCGCTGCGGGCGCGCATCATCGTGGGAGCCGATTTCGATTACAGCCCCGGCCGCTACGACGAGGACAGGCTGACGGTCACCAAGACCGGCAATATCTACACCGGCTATGCCGTCGGCGCCAAGAGTTACGACTACACGGTGGCCTACCAGGGTCTTTCCCCCTACGCGCATACCGAGTTTTCCCCCACGGAAAATCTGCGCCTGACCCTGGGGCTGCGCTACGACAACATGGGATACAGCTACACCAACAACCTGTCGACGGTTACCACCGGCGCCAAGCGGCGCCCCGCCAACACAAACGTGAACTTTACGCATTTCAGCCCCAAGGCGGGCCTCACCTACCGCTTCGCCGAGTCCTTGAGCGGCTTCGTCTCGTACCGCCACGCGTTCCGCACCCCGTCCGAATCGCAGCTCTTCCGGCAAGGGCAGGCGGAAAACACCGTGGACCTCAAGCCGGTGAAGGTGGACAGCTATGACCTCGGCCTGCGCGGCGAGGCGGGAGAGAGCTTCGGTTGGGAAATCACCGCCTACTCGATGACCAAGACGGACGACATCGTGAGCTACACCAACACCGCGAACAACACCCGCGAGACGCTGAACGCCGGCGAAACGCTGCACCGCGGCATCGAGACGGGAATCACCGCCCGGCTGGCCGACACCGTGGGAATGGAAATCGCCTATTCCTACGCCAAGCACACCTACGGGAATTGGAGCCCCAAAACCGGCCTGAACTACGACGGCAAGGAACAGGCATCCGCCCCGTCCGAAATCGGCAACCTGCGCCTGAACTGGCGTCCGGCGGCGCTGGGCGGCGGCCGCGTGGAAGCGGAATGGGAACGCCTCGGCAGCTATTGGATGGATGACGACAACACCCACAAATACCCCGGGCACAATCTGTTCCACCTGCGGCTTTCATACAAGGCCGGCGAGAATCTGGAGTTTTTCGGCCGCGTCACCAACATCGCCGACGAGCGGTACGCCATGTTATCGGCGTACACCGCCGCATCCGGGGAACAGTATGCCCCCGGCATGCCGCGCACGTATTCGGCGGGCGTGGAATACCGCTTTAAATGAGAATGAAAACCATGTTTGAAGTAACGGCAAAAAAGGGGGCCGCCGCGCTGGCGGCCTCCGTCTTGATGCTTGGCCTTGCCGCCCCTGCCTGGTGCGCCGAGACTTCCGGGGAAATGGAATTCGCGGAGATAGGCGGGGTAACGCATCCCTCCAAGGCGGTCTCCACCCCCGCCGCGGCGATGGACGCGAAGGGCGCGGTTTATCTGGCGTGGTTCGAGGAGGAAAAGGATCACAACCTCTTCCATGTCGCCGCATCGGCGGACGGGAAGGATTTTTCGGCCCCCGTGCGGGTGGATGGCGGGAACGACGAGCCGGCCGGCATCCACGGTTCCCCCATGCTTGCCACCGGGCCGAAAGGGGAACTCTACGCGGCGTGGACCACTCCCCGCGCGGGAGCGGCGTTTGGGGCGGACCTCAAATTCAGCCGTTCGATTGACGGGGGCAAAACCTTTTCCCCCGCCGTGAAAGTGAGCGATTCACCGCAGCCCGCATCCGCCGGATTTGAATCGATGGCGGTGGGGCCGGATGGCGCCATCTATCTTGCGTGGCTCGACGGGCGGGAAAAAGCCACCGTGGGCTCGGCCACCTATTTTGCCGTTTCGCGCGACGGCGGCAAAAGCTTTTCGCCGAACGTGAAGATCGACGGCGGCTCCTGCCCCTGCTGCCGCACCGCGTTGGCTATCGCCCCGGACGGCACGGTCTACGCCGTATGGCGCAAGGTCTTCGCCAACGATGTGCGGGAGATGGTGGCCGCCTCGTCGCGCGACGGCGGCAAAACATTCGGCGCGCCCGCCGTCGTGGGAAACGACAAGTGGGTCATCGCCGGCTGCCCCCACCGCGGCGCGGGCCTCGGCGTGGATGGCGGCGGCAAGCTGCACGTCATCTGGTATTCGGAAGGGGGCGGGAAACCGGCCATCTATTACGCCGTGTCGGCGGACCGCGGCGCGGCCTTCACGAAGGAAGAGATCGCCGTCACCCCCGGATTTTTCCCGGATCATCCCGCGCTTGCCGTGGCGGGCGGGAAGGTTTACCTGACGTGGGAAGAAGTGACGCCGGTTTTCGGCAACATCATGTTCAAGGCGGCCTCCGGCGGCACGGCGCGGCGGCTGAGCGACGGGGTGCGGAAATCCTCCTCCCCCGCGGTTGCCGCAAACGCCAACGGCATGATGGCCGTGGCATGGTCGAAGGATGAGATGCGCAACACCCGCTCGCTGTTGCGCGTGGCCCGGTAAAGGGGAGAAACAGGCGGTATGCAATACATGATGGATTTCGTCGTTCACAGCGATTACTGCATGAAGCTGCTGATGGTCATCAGCATCGCCTCGATAACGGTCATGGTGGCGAAAATCGCCGAGTATAAAAAAATCGGCGAAGAGGTGCGGGCGCTCGACCGGATAACCGGGCTGGGCCAGACCGGGCAACTGCCGGAAGGGATTATTAAAAAAACGTTCGGCGAGATAGCGGCATACGGCAATGGCGCATCGCTGGAGCCGTTTATCCAGACCAAGCTGGCCGCGCTGGACGGCAAGCTGATGGCGCGGGTCACCATCCTCGGCCTCATCGCCACGCTCGCGCCGATGATAGGTCTTATCGGCACGTTCATCGGGGTCTTCCACGTGTTTGAGGGGGTTTCGTCCTTGGGCCTGACCGATCCGAAAGCCGTCGCGCACGGCATCAAAGAGGTGCTGCTGGATACGGTGGGCGGGCTGGTGGTGGCGATCCCCGCCATGGTGGCCTACAAATCGTTCGAGGTACACGCGTCAAAGGTCTCCCTCGCGGTGGAGGAAAAACTCTACCGCCTCCTGGGGGGCGTTTCCGCGCCGGAACAGGGGGAACAGCCGTGAGACGCAGGAGAAGGCCCGAGTTCCACATCGAGATCGCCCCGGTGAACCTGATCGACCTCGTGCTGATTCTCCTTATTTTCTTCATCACCACCACCACGTTCCTGAACCTGAAGCTGATAGAGATGACGTTTCCCGAAGCCTCCAGCGCCGCCGCGCCGGATCAGGCAAAGCCGAAAACCGTCATCAACATCGATGGGCTGGGAACAATGTATATCGACCAGCGGAAGGTCTCGCGCGAGGAACTGGAAAACGCCGTGCAAGGCCTCCCTCCCGAAGCGGAGGTGCTGCTGGGCGCGGACGAGAATTGCCGCCACGGCGATTTTATGGGGGTGATAGACGCCCTCAAGGGACGCGGCATACACAACATCGACATCATCACCCGGCCGAAAAATCCCGCTTGATGGGGCATGGAGGACACGATGAAAAGAGTTAAAGCCGTCTGGTTCCCCGCCGCCGCCGTTTCGCTGGCGGTTCACTGCGCCGTGTTCGGTTGCGCCGCCTGGGCGCTGGGCGCGAAAAAAGATTATCTGCCCACGGAGGTTTACCGCTTCCGGGAAGCGCCGATGGCCGTGCGCAGGGCGGCGCCCGTTTCCCATACCTCCACGGCGTGCGCTCCGGTGCCGCCGCCAAAGCCGGCGAAACCCCTCCCCAAACCGGAGCCGGCGCCCGTAAAGCCGGAGCCGGTGGAACCCATCGTGGCGAAGGCGGAACCCCCCGCGCCGCAACCGGAGACCCCTCCCGCTCCCGAAGTGGTCGCCCAGAATGCGCCCCCCGCGCCGCGGACGGAGAGCCTGCCCCCGGGACCCGCGTATCAGGAGACGGAGCAGCTGTCCAACCTCCCCTATTTCCGCACGAACGTAAAACCGGTCTATCCCCGGACGGCGCTCAGGTCGGGACGGAAAGCCCGCGTGGTGGTGGAAGTTTTTATCAACGAAAAGGGCGGCGTGGATGACGTCCGCATCGCCCAGAGCGGCGGCGAGGATTTCGACGCCGCCGTGATAGCCGCCCTGAAGCAAAGCCAGTTCGAGCCGGGATACATTTCCGGCAGGCCGGTCGCCGTTCGGGTGCGGATACCGTTCAACTTCCGCGTCGGCTAACAGGTTGTCGAAAACCATTCTTGTCATTCTGAGCCAAAGGCGCGGGAGCGGCGGAGAGAAGATGCGGCGGCGAAATGCAATGGAGCCAGCCGCGTACAAACCGCCGCGGAAACGTCCTGTAAGGGCGAAGAATCTATTTCCGGAAAGGGATTCTTCGTCGCTTCGCTCCTCAGAATGACACGGGGGTTTTTCAACGCCCCGATAGAAAGGGATCGCCTGGATTTTATTCCGCCCCCCGCCTTGGCGCGGGGAGCGGATTGCGTTTCAGTTGTTATGCGGCGACTTTGCGGCACTCCGCGATGCATTTCTTGCACGACTCGGCGCAATCCATGCACTCTTTATGCTTCTCGAATTTCCGGCATTCCTTCTCGCTCTCCTCGCACACCTTTATGGTGAGCCGCGCCATTTCCTTCACGCTGGCCGAATCAAAGGAAGAAAACGACCCCAGGGCGGTGCAGGCGATCTTCAGCTCGTTCATTTTGGCCGCGCATTCGGCAAGCGATTTGTCCCCTTTGCCCAACTCCACCAGGCAGTGCCGTATCCCCGTTTCGGCGGCTTGAACGCAGTCGAACGCGGAAGCGGCCAACGCGGCGGTTCCCGGGGCGGCGGCGTGGTGTTCGTGCCCCTTCTCGGCGGCGAAGGCGATACCCGAAGTGGCGGCGATGGCGGCGATGCCGCCGAGGGTGGTAAGCATTTCACGTCTGTCCATAAATCCTCCTGCTGATAGTGTTGGTTACTTTTCCGCCGCCGCCCGGCTCCGCTAACGCGGGCGCATCAGGCGCGGCTTTGCCAAAAACGTGTACATATTTAAAGAGGGCATGCCGCGCGGGGGGGCGGGGATCGGGTTCCGGCGGGTTTCTTTGCGGGTGGAGCCGATGGGGAGCGGCATTCACCAGCCGTCCGCCGGCGCGGGGCTGGCCGGCGGAAATGCCCAATGCGTTGTCGTCGTTGGTGGAAAGGCGGTTGCTGAGGCCGGTGGAGAGCGGGCCATCGGCCTTGATGCAGCACCCTTCCATGTTGCACTTGGGCATCATGCTTGCCTTGATTGTGCGGGGCTGGCCCGGATGATTCGGACAGGGCGCGGCTCCGGCGGCCGGGACGCTTTCGACCGGTTCGGCGCGCGCGGCGTGATTGGCGGCATGACTTTGTTCGTGGCGGCAGTTGGCCGCGGCCGCCGCGGATAGCGGCATGAGCAGCAGGAGCGCGAACGCCGGGAAAACCCACCTCACCATTGTCAATCCACTATAAGGCCGCGCTGTCGGCGAGTCAAACCGCGCCCCAGATTGGTGTCTCAGTTTGAAAAACAGCTTCAAACTTAATCAGCTTGGTGGCGCGGACACTCTTGTCCGCGTTGCGCCTGCAAGGCGCAAATTCTTGCAAACGCAGTTCGCGCGTCCCGGCAGACGCGCCGCGGGCAGGAAAGGAGGAGCGGAATGGAATTTCTCAATCCGCTCCGGAAATGGCCTATAGGCCGTTGCCCGTGCCACCGTTGGGAAGGGCAACTCCGAAAAATTCAAATTGAGACACCCCCCAATCTCCAGTGCATCGGCTTATGGCCGCCCATTTAAAATCAGACGAGGACGCCCCGGTATTCCAACTCGGCCCGGCGCGCTCCTTCCACCCAGGCCGACCAGCGCTTTTCCAGTTCCTCATCCGGGAAGCCGAACTTAAACCAGAGGGAAAGCCCTATGCGCGGGGGGGCGCCTTCAAGGTCGGGAACAAAACCGACGCAATCGACCCGGTTTTCGAATACGCCGGTTTTCCCCCAGGTTTCAAAGCGGAGTCCATGCACCTCGAATTTTTTGGGGGTATCCATTTCCACCCGCGCGCCATGCTTCGATATGGTGATGGGGGCCGCGGTTCGCTCTTCGCCGTTCATGAATTCAACCAGCACTTTCATTTTCACGCGGTCGGCGAAATACCGGTTTTCATGCCGCCGGTTCTTGGCCCGGCGCATTTTTTGTCCGCCCCAATAGTGGCGCAGCAGCGGGTTCATCCGCGTCCGCATGTCGTCCGCCACAAAGGGTTTTAGCAGGTAGTTGTCCACCCCCTCGTAGAGGGCGTTGTTCACGTCGCGCGCCAGCGATTCGCCGGTAGTCATGATAACGGGCAGGTCCTTTATGAACGGCTTGGGGGAATTGCGGATGGCGCGCACCACCTCGATGCCGGGAACCTTCGGCATGTTCCAGTCCAGCAGAACAAGGTCGATATGCCCGGGCAAGGCATCGGGCTGGTTCATAATGGCCGCCAAGGCTTGATCCCCGTCATAGGCCCGGAAAACGGAATTGGATTTTCTCTTGAACGCGCAAATGGAGACCAGCATGTTTTCGATGGTTTTCACCATGTTCTTCTGGTCGTCAACGATGAGAACCTTCATCGCCGCCAACTTGCGCAGAAACTCAAGATCGTTCAAATCACCCATGTGTTAATTCTATCATCCGCGTGAAAACATTTCAGGCGGGCTTGGGCGCCTTTTGCCGCAATTCAAACGCCAGGCAGGATGCGCCGGAATTTTGCAGAACATCCAGTTGCGGGCGGCGTTTGCTCTTGAAGCCGATCGCCCGGCAGCCGTATGGAAATGCCACGTCCCATGTGATGTGGTAATGGGCACATTCCAAACAGTTGGGCGCTTGCGGCTCTGATTCCAACATCGGCTCGGCGATCCCTCCCCTCTTCCGTTAATGATCAGCGCAACTATAAATTGTTTGGAGGACGCTAACAAACAAAAATGGCCGCCATTTTCACCTGCCGCCCCCTCTCCCCGCCAAAGAACTGTCAACGCGATCTGGCGGTTTTGGCGGAATTGGTGGATTTGGAGCATTCGTGGGCGGGCCGGGCGGCCCTACCCCCTCCCCTCCCCCACGTTTTTCAACCGGGCGCACGGTGAAAGATTTGGCGCGGTTGGCGGTTTTGAAAGAATTGAAGGCAAAATAAACGCAAAAAACGCCCCCCGAAAATCGCCGTTCCGCCAAGAACCTAAAAAATAAGGTTCCCCCCTCCCCTCCCCGCGCGGTAAAATCCCGGAATGCTGCTGATGGTCGATAACTACGATTCGTTCACCTACAACCTCGTCCAGTACTTCCTCGAACTGGGGCAGATGGTGGAGACCTTCCGCAACGACGCCATCACCGTGGCGGATATAGAGGTTCTAAAGCCGGACTATATCGTCATCTCCCCCGGTCCCTGCACGCCCAACGAGGCGGGTATATCGCTCGCCGTGGTGGAAAAGCTGCAAGGGAAGTTCCCGATACTGGGGGTCTGCCTCGGCCACCAGTCGATTTGCCAAGCCTTCGGCGGAAGGATCGTAAAGGCCAAAAAACTGATGCATGGAAAAACATCGAACATCCTCCACGACGGCAGAACCATATTTTCCAACATTCCCAGCCCCTTTACCGCCACCCGATACCACTCGCTGGTGGCTGAAAGGGAGAGTCTGCCGGACGATCTGGAGATATCGGCCTATGATGATGAGTTGCACGAAATCATGGGCGTTAGACACAAAACCTTGCCGATTGAGGGGGTGCAGTTCCACCCGGAATCAATACTTACAAACCACGGGAAAGGTATTTTAAGTAACTTTTTGACCATATATGGGGCAAAAGTATGATTAAAGAGGCTATAGCGAAGGTTATTGACCGCCTGAACCTGTCCGAAGCGGATATGGTTCAGGTTATGGATGAGATCATGACAGGGGCCGCCACCCCCGCCCAGATCGGCGCCTTTTTGGTGGCACTCCGGCTGAAGGGGGAGACGGTGGACGAGATCACCGGGGCGGCGCGGGTGATGCGGGAAAAGGCGGTGAAGATCGATACCCCCAAAGGCCAGACGGTGGTAGATACCTGCGGCACCGGCGGTGACTCGGCCGGGACTTTCAATATTTCCACCACCGCCGCGTTCATCACCGCCGGCACAGGGCTGATTGTGGCAAAGCATGGGAACAAGTCGGTCTCCAGCAAATCAGGAAGCGCCGACCTCTTGCAGGCGCTTGGGGTGAATATCGAGGCGGAGCAGAGCCGGGTGGAGGAGTGCCTCCGGCAGTGCGGCATAGGCTTCCTTTTTGCCCCGATGATGCACGGCGCGATGAAATATGCCATCGGCCCCCGCAGGGAGATAGGCGTAAGGACGATATTTAATCTTTTAGGCCCCCTCACCAACCCGGCCGGAGCCGAAAACCAGGTGATTGGGGTCTATTCCGACGCCCTCACCGAGCCGCTGGCCAACGTATTGAAAAGACTTGGCTCAAGGCATGTTTTTGTGGTGCATGGACACGATGGGCTGGATGAGCTAACGCTCACGACTACAAGCAAGGTGAGCGAATTGAAAGATGGAAAAGTAACGACTTACGATTTCGATCCCCAAAAGCACGGTTTTTCCTGTTGCAAGCCGGAAGATTTAAAAGGGGAAGACCCCCAAGCTAATGCCCGGATAACCCTTAGAATTTTAAAAGGGGAGGAAAAGGGGCCAAAAAGGGATATCGCCATCATGAATGCAGCCCTTGCCATTATGGCTGGCGGCAAGGCAAAGGATTTTAAAGAGGCTGTTGCATTGGCCGATACCTCAATAACTTCCGGCGTTGCCATCAAAAAGCTTGATGAAATGAAACGGTTGACCAATTAGCCTCTAAGCATTTCATGATAACAGCTTATTTAAAGTGTTTATTAATGCATATATGAGTATTTATTCCCGTTTTCTTAACAATTTATGAGTGTTGCTTATCTTTTGGTCAGTATTGTGTGCAATGTTAACTAAATGTTTGGTGTTGATGTCGTCGCTATATTGATTTTGGTCATTATCGATCTTTGAAAGTTTAAATATATGTCAATTGACATATATTTTGTGGTTCGGATGGCAATTCCGGCTGGTCTTTTCAACGGCCATTTTTGTATTTCGGTGCACCTAAAAGCATCCTGATAAATCCCAAGATATAATAATACTGGCCGTAAAATGCTATATGTTGACATATTATATGTCAACATATTTATAGTCGGATCGGCCATTTTTTACCCTAGTCTAATGGCTTTGTTAAAATCCTTTTCCCTCTAAATCAGGATGCTGGAATGGCGCTAAACATGGTGTTGGAGTTGCTAAATCCAGCCAATACAACCAGCCTGCGACAAACAAATATAATAAACAGATAATGCTGACCCTTTGGTTTGTAATAGCCATAAAACGCAATTAATATGGTTTTTGAGCCCATATAAATTACATTATGTTCTTATTAATAGTTTATTTTGAGATTGGTATCTACCATTTCCAATTAAGCAATATCCGGAAGCGGGCAAATTCACTGTAAATTGCCATCAAAAGATTGACGTTTAGTCTCATTGGTCTTATCCAATAACAATGACGAACTTTAACAACTATACAACCAAAGCGGCCGAGGCGATCCAAGGGGCAATGCAGCTTGTGGGGAAGCTATCCCATCAGGCGATAACCCCCCTGCACCTGCTCCTCACCCTCATACGGCAGGAGGGGGGGCTTGTTCCGACCCTTCTGACCCGGCTGGAGGTCTCGCCCGAAAAGCTCGCGGAAGAGGTTAAAGCCGCACTTGAGTCCATGCCGCGCGTGACCGGTGTCGAGGGCAGCTACCTTTCCCCCGAAGCCAAAAAGGCTCTGGAGGGAGCGGAAGCGGAGGCGGCCCAGCTTCACGACGAGTACATAAGTACCGAACATCTCCTTTTGGGGATGCTGGCTCAGCCAGCGGTGAAAAAACTCCTCAAAATAACCCGCGACGAGGTTTTAAAGACTCTTGCTTCCGTCCGGGGGAGCCAGCGTGTGACCGATGCCGACCCGGAGGGGAAGTATCAGGCGCTTGAAAAATACACCGTCGATCTCACCCGGCAGGCAAAACAGAACAAGATAGACCCGGTGGTGGGGCGGGAGGATGAGATTCGCCGGGTTATGCAGATACTCAGCCGCCGCACCAAGAACAACCCCTGCCTGGTGGGGGAGCCGGGAACCGGCAAGACCGCCATCGTGGAGGGTTTGGCCAAGAAGATCGTGGAAGGGGACGTCCCCGCCACCATTAAAAACAAGCGGTTATTGTCGCTTGATATGGGCGCGCTCATCGCCGGTACCAAATACCGGGGTGAATTTGAAGACCGGCTTAAAGCGGTCATAAAGGAAATTGAATCGGCGGAAGGGGAGATAATCCTCTTCATCGACGAGTTGCACACTATTGTCGGCGCCGGCGCGGCGGAAGGCTCGATGGACGCGGGCAACCTATTGAAACCGGCCCTTGCACGGGGCAAGCTGCACACCATCGGTGCCACCACGCTGAAGGAGTACCGCAAATACATCGAAAAAGACGCCGCCCTAGAGCGCCGGTTCCAGCCGGTGATGGTGGAGGAGCCTTCTGAAAAAGACGCCATCTCCATCCTGCGGGGAATTAAGGAGAAATACGAATTGCACCACGGCGTACGCATCCGTGACAACGCCATTGTGGCTGCGGTTACCCTTTCGGCCCGCTATATTTCCGACCGTTTTTTGCCGGACAAGGCAATCGACCTGATGGATGAGGCGGCCAGCGGCCTCAAGATGGATCTTGAAAGCCGCCCCGCCGAGTTGGATCGGCTCGACCGCAAAATACGGCAGATGGAAATTGAACGCGCCGCCCTTAAAAAAGAGGCCGACGAAGCGAGCAAAAAGCGTCTGGAAGAGCTGGAAAAGGAGTTGGCCCAATCTGCCGAGGAGTTAAAAACCGTTGAACTTCAATGGCGGAACGAAAAGGGGGTTATCGACGCCATCAAGAAGGCGAAGGAGGAGATCGGCCGCCTGAAGGACGAGGCCGAAAAGGCCGAGCGGGCGGGCGAACTTCAAAAAGTTGCCGAGATACGCTACGCCAAAATTCCCGAGCAGGAAAAACTGATGCGCGAGACGCAGGCGAAGCTCGGTGCGCTGCAGAAAAACCGCTCCATTCTCAAGGAAGAGGTGACGGAAGAGGATATCGCCGCCGTGGTTTCCCGTTGGACCGGCATCCCGGTTACCCGGATGTTGATGGAAGAGAGCCAAAAACTCACTCACCTCGAAGAGGAGCTTGCCCGGCGGGTAGTGGGCCAAAAACAGGCAATTAAAGCGGTCAGCAACGCGGTGCGCCGCAGCCGCGCCGGGATACAGGAAGAAGGGCGTCCAATGGGGAGCTTTATTTTCCTCGGGCCGACCGGCGTGGGAAAAACCGAGCTGGCCAAAGCCTTGGCGGAATTTTTGTTCAACGACGAGCGGAACATCATCCGCGTTGATATGAGCGAATACATGGAAAAACATGCCGTTGCGCGGCTTATCGGTTCGCCCCCCGGCTACGTGGGGTACGAAGAGGGGGGACAGCTCACCGAGGCGGTGCGCCGCCATCCCTATAGCGTGGTTCTTTTCGACGAGATCGAAAAAGCGCATTCCGATGTCTTCAATTTGCTGTTGCAGGTGCTGGATGAAGGGCGGCTCACCGATGGCAAGGGGCGGACAGTCGATTTCCGCAACACGGTGTTGATAATGACCTCAAACATCGCGGCGGAGCAGATCGCCGAATTTAAAGACGATGCCAAGCGGCAGCGCGAAGAGGTGTTCGCCGCGTTGCGCCGTCTTTTTCGGCCCGAGTTCCTCAACCGGATAGATGATACCATCATTTTCCAACACCTTGGGCGCGAAGAGTTGGCCGAGATCGTCCAAATACAGGTGGCGCGGGTTGCTAAACGGCTGGATCAAAAGAAGATAGCCCTGCGCCTCACCAAGCGTGCCACCGAGCGCCTAGCCGTGGCGGGCTACGACCCGGCCTTTGGCGCGCGGCCGCTCAAGCGCGTCATTCAGAACGAGATTCTGGATGAGTTGGCCCTGCGCATCGTGGAAGGAAAGATCGGCGAAGGAAGCAACGTGCTCATAGACTACAAAGATGGATGGGTGATAACGGCTTAATTACTTTGACCGTAATCTTAACCGGAACGCCATCAAATCGTAACCGCCGCCGCCGTATCATGGCGGCATGAATAAGGAAACGCTCGAACGGCAAAGCGCGAGCCTCTCCATCGTCACCCACGATCTGAAATCGCCGATGGTGGCCATCATCGGCTGTTCCCGTTTCCTCCTGCGCGATATGCGGAACAAGCCGCACGATCCCAATTGGCTGCTTATGGTGGAGCGAATGGTGAGGGCGGGGGAAGGGATGCTGGAACTCATAGAAACCATTCTCGCGATGGGAAAGATGGAAGCGGGAAAAGAGCATGTGGAACCGGCATGGACCGCGGACCTCGCCGGCGAACTGCGGGAGACCGCCAAAACTTTCGAATACGAAGCGGGAGCAAAAAATATCCGGCTCTCGGTTGACACACGGACGCCGTTGCCGCCGGTTTTTTGGGACATGATGCGGCTGCGCCACCATGTTTTCAATAACATCATTTCGAACGCCCTCAAATTCACCCCGGCGGGCGGCAGCGTAACACTTTCAGTGGAGCAGCGGGATAACCTGATAAATATCCGCGTGGCCGATACCGGCCCCGGTATTGCGCCGGAGGAGCGGGAAAAAATATTTTCCCGTTTCGAGCAGGGGAGCATGACCTCAAAGCGGGTATTCAACGGGGCTGGCCTGGGCCTCTACAACGCGCGCCTTTTTGTGGACCGGCACGGCGGAACAATCGCCGTGGAAGACTCCCGCGAAAAGGGGACGGTCATCCTTATCTCGCTGCCGCTGGTGAAGACCGACGCTACCGCGCCCGCGATGGCGTAGTCCAAAACGCTTCTTTCCCCCACTCTGTGCTATTGATACAATCGTTTCCATGAACAGATTTTGGAGCGAGGGGCTAAGAACCCTCAAACCCTATGTGCCGGGGGAACAGCCGAAAGAGGGGAGCGTCATCAAGCTCAACACCAACGAAAACCCCTATCCCCCCTCGCCGCGCGCCATCGCCGCCATAAAGGAAGCGGCGGACGCGGGGCTGCGGCTCTATCCCGATCCGGACGCCTCCGCGATGAAAGCGGCCATCGCCCGCTACCACGGCGTGAAGGCCGAAAACGTCTTCGCGGGAAACGGCTCGGACGAGGTGCTGGCGGTCGCGTTCCTCGCGTTCTTCCGCAACAAATTGCCGCTGGTTTTTCCCGACATCACCTACAGCTTTTACCCGGTCTACTGCGAACTGTTCGGCGTGCCGTTCACCACGTTTCCGATTACCGATGATTGGCAGATCGATCCCGCCCGCGCCCCCGCCAAAAACGGCGGCGTGCTTTTCGCCAACCCGAACGCCCCCACCGGCTGCTTCACGCCGGTGGCCGAAATCGACACGCTGCTGCAACGCAACACCGATACGGTGGTGCTGGTGGACGAGGCATACGTCGATTTCGGCGGCGAGAGCGCGATACCGCTGGTGAACAAATACCCGAACCTGCTGGTGACGCAGACGTTTTCCAAATCGCGGTCGCTGGCGGGGTTGCGCGCCGGGTTCGCCGTCGGCCACGCCGAATTGATAACCGGCATGGAGGCGGTGAAAAACTCGTTCAACTCCTACACGATGGACCGGCTTGCCATCGCCGGAGCCGCCGCCGCGATGGACGACAAGGACTATTTTGAAAAGTGCCGCGCGGCCATCATCAAAACACGCGAAGAAACGGTTACCATCCTAAAAAAACATGGATTCGAAGTGCTCCCCTCGAAAACGAACTTTGTCTTCGCCCGCCACCCCCGCCACGGCGGACAGGAATTGTATGACGCGCTACGCGCCAAAAACATTTTGGTGCGCTACTGGAACAAGCCCCGCCTATCGGATTTCCTCCGCATCACCATCGGCACCAACGATGAGATGGCCTCCCTCGCATCCGCCCTGCGCGACATCCTCGCGTAAACTTTTATTGAGAGAACCTTTTTGTAAAAAGGCTCTCTCAAACTCTCTCCAAAAACTTTCTATCTTCCCGAAAAAGCCCCCTTAACAAGGGGACTTTTTCGGGAACACAAAGTCTTTGAAGGGGGTTTTGGGGGAAATCTTTCTACAGAAAGTTTCCCTCAAAAAAGCTTTCAGGCGGGCTGTCAGGCCAGCAGGGCGGCCACGTCTTTTACCGTTACCATTGCTGAAAGAAGGAGCAGAAAGACCATCCCGGCGTTGTTGACCAGCGCAAGCGTCCGTTCGTTGAACGGCGAGCCTTTGAGACGTTCGGCGGCGATCATGACGATCTGGCCGCCGTCCAGCGCGGGGAGCGGCAGAAGATTCATGATGCCGAGGCTCAGGCTCAGCACCGCCACGAAATAAATGATGCTCCAGACGCCAGCGATAGCCGCGGCACCGGCCATTGATGCTATGCCGACCGGACCGGAAAGCCCGTCAAGCGAGCCGGTGCCGACAAGGTGGTATAGAAACCGGCCTGCCGCAACAAATGCGGTGTGCATGAGGGCGGCCGATTTCGCCGCCGCCGCGGGAAGCGGCATCCCGTCATGGAACATGAAATAGAGGGGAAACAGTATTCCCGCGAAAACGATATTAAATGCCGGACCGGCGGCGATCACGAAAAGTTTTTGCCGCGATGAAAGGGCGCCGAATCCGCCCGGCTCGTCCCCGCCGGAAAAACCGACAAAGCCGCCTATCGGCAGCAGCCGGATGGTGAATTCGGTTTCGCGGTGCCGGAAGAGGGTGATGACGCGCGGGCTGAACGGAAAGCCGATGGCGAATTCCCCCACCAGCAGGCCGCACCGGCGGGCGGCGAAAAAGTGCCCCAATTCATGCACGATAACCGCCGCGCTGAACACGGCCATAAACCAGAAAAACGATGTCATCTTTTTCTCCCGCCAATACCAATACTTGTATGCCGTGGCCGCCCGCGCCGGCCGCTTGCCGTTATTCGATATCTTTCTTCATCCGTTGATATTCCTCGCGGCTGATTTCCCCGCTGGCGTAGCGCCGGTCGAGAATTTCCCGCGCGTTTTCCCTCTTGTGCGTTCGATGGCCGCCACACATAGGCCAGCCGCTTCCACGGAAGAGGAAGAGCAGCATCACGATGAAAAAGAGCAGCGGGAATATCCACATCCACGGAAACCCATACCACGGTTCATGCATCCACATAATAATGTTACCTCTTGTGAATTGAGTAAAATTATATCATGAGGCCCAGACGGGAGGGGCGGCGGCGTTCCCTTCGGTGGAGGCGCGGCGGAAGATGCGGTTCTTGAATTTGGCGGCGAGAAGGCGCATTTCCTTTTTGCCGCGTATCATCGTCAGATAGCGCCATGCCACATGCGGGCGGAAATAAAACGCGCGGTACGCGCGGCGGTGCCACCGCTCCATCTCTTCCACGCCGATGCCGCGCGGATGGTATACCAGATGCTCCACCGATTGGTTGCCCCACGCGGGGGTGAATTCCGGCTCGTGTTCGGCGAGGTAGGCCGCCACTTCCGTTCCCGGCGTGGCGCGGAACGGCGCGAAGACCGCCATATCAAGCGGCAGGCGGCAGGCGAGGTCGATGGTAGCCCGCATCGTCTCGCGCGTTTCGGTGGGATAGCCGAGGATAAAGAACCCCTGCACCAGCCAGCGGGTGTTTGCTTTGATGAGCTTTATCTTCTCCTCCACCAACGCGACAGTGACCCCCTTCTTCATGAACGCCAGCATTTGGTCGCTGCCGGCCTCGATGCCGACGGAGGTGCCGTAGCAGCCCGCCTGCTCCATTGCGCCCAGCAGTTCCGCGTCCAGCGTATCCAGCCGTGTACCGTACGGTGTGGCCCAGTGGATTTTGAGGTTTCGTTTTTGCAAATTCTCGCAGAAGGAATAGACGTACTTTTTGTTGATGGTGAAGATGGAATCGGTGAGGTGTATCTCGTCCACGCCGTATTCGTTCACGAGGAGCGCGATTTCATCCATCACTTTTTCCACGGGGCGGTAGCGGACGTTGCGCCCCGCCACGATGAAATCGGAGCAAAAAGTGCATTTGAACGGGCAGCCGCGGCCGACCGATATCGGCGCGGTCACTTTTCCTTTGCTGAAGAACCAGAGGTCTTCGTGTCCAACATAGCGGCGCGGATCGATAAGGTCCCATGCCGGAAGCGGCAGCCGCTCGAGATCGAGGAACGACTTGCGCGCATTCACCCGTATCACGCCGCCATCGCGGAAAGCGATAGCCTCGATATCGGCCACGCTTTTCCCCTCGGCGAAGGCGCGGGCCAGCGCGATCACCGCCGTATCCCCCTCGCCGATAATGCCCACGTCGGCGGCGGGGCAGCTTTTGAGAGCGTCTTCCGGGGCATAGGTTGGATGGGGCCCGCCGATGATTATCTTGGTTTGCGGCAGCGCCTCGCGCACGGCGTTCAGCACCTCGTTCGCCTCGGGCAGCGAGGTGGAAAAAACTTTTACGCCGACGAATAGATACGGTTCGCGCCGCAGCCGCTCGATGAATCCCGCGCGGGAAAAGCCGTCGCGCCGCACGTCGATAAAATCCACGTCGAACCCCGCGCCGCGCAGGGCGGATGCAAGGAAGCCGATGCCGAGATCAGGCGTAAGCTGTTTCGTGGCGTTGGTCGGCGGGGCCACAAAGAGTATTTTTGCTGCCATCGCTCAAGTGTAAGGGCGGCGCGGGAACGTTGCAAGGCGCTGTCTCAGTTTGAAATTACCGCTTGAATGGATAATGGGATTGCTTCGCTCACGCTCGCAATGACAGTGATTGGTCATTGCGAGGCCATCGAAGATGGCCGCGGCAATCCCAAACTGAGGCACCGACCCGACGATAAAGGGGCTATACGCCTTTGTCGCGGTTTTCCAAAAACGCGCGGCAGGCTGTCACAAAATCCGTGGCCATCCTAAGCGCGGTGGCGGCATCTTCCGCAGTGCTTTCAGGAACCGCCATGTAATCAGCTTGCGACCGTTGATAGAACAAATCCAGCGCCAAACGATGGTACCTCTTATCCAAAAGGCCCGGAGCGGAGATATGCTCGCCGAACGCCGACCAAAGCGAGTGATGTGAACCCCTTTCGATATTGATCGCCATTAAAAGACCCGTCGCCGCGTGAAAGGTAGCGTAATAGGAACGACTTACCGAATCGGCAAAATGCCCATTGCCGCACAATTCTCCCGCGCCACGCCAAGAAGTTCAGCCGCGCGGTCAAGGTGCGCGGCGGTTTCCCTTCTCATGCAAAAACGCCTTCGCGGGCGATGCTCCTGAAAATAGCCAGCGGCTTTTCCTGGTATTCCTCGACCGAAAGGAAAAAGGGGACTATAAGGTAGCGCCCTGTCAGGCACATATCCGAAAATATTCCCACTGTCCTATGAGTTTCAGCAGTGCGATCCACCTTGCCCGCCAGCACTATTGCCACGTCAATATCGCTGTCATCCCGCGCGTCATCCCGCGCATATGATCCGTAAAGGTATACGCCTTTCAAGCGGTCTCCATATGTGCGGTCAAGCTCGACATGAAGCTTCCGGACAATCCGCAGCACTTCCTCTTTTGAAAGCTTTTTCATCGACACAGTTTACCATATGCGACGGCCCCTTTTTTTTGGCGGGGGGCCGCTATACAATGTCGCCATGCGTTTAAAAAATATCGCGGCGTTGGTGGGAGGGGTACTCACCGGTGACCCGGAAAAGGAAGTTAACCGCTGTTCGTCGCTCGCCAGTGCGGGATCGGACAGCATCGTATTCATTGAAAATAAAAAGTTCATTGAACAGCTCGGCGCGCGCCGTCCCGCCTGCGTCATTGTTCCCGCGGGCATACGGCTGGAAGGGGTCAACACCATCGAGGTGAAAAACACACACATCGCCTTCGCAATAGTGTTGGACGCGCTGCATCCGGAAAAAAGGCCGCCAGCCGGGATTCACCCTTCCGCCTCCGTCCACCCGGACGCGAAGCTGGGTAACGGATGCCATATCGGCCCCTGCGTCTGCATCGGCGCGGGGGTGCGGCTGGGCGATAACGTCATTGTCCACCAGTCGGCTTCCATCGGTGAAAACACACAGATCGGCGATGGAGGCATCATCCACCCCAACGTAACCATCTATCCCAACGCCGTTGTCGGCAAACGGGCCATCATCCACGCCGGCGCGGTTATCGGTGCGGACGGTTTCAAATACCTCGTTGGGGAAAAAGGGCGGCGGATCAAGGTGCGCCACATTGGCCGCGTGCGGATAGGCGACGACGTGGAGATCGGCGCGAATTCCTGCATCGACCGGGCGATGCTGGATGAAACGGTGATCGGCGACGGCGTGAAGATCGACAATCTGGTGCAGATCGGCCACAACTGCGTCATTGGCGAACAGACCGTGATCGCCGCCGGATGCGGCGTCGCCGGTTCCGTAACCATCGGCAAAAATGTCACTATTGGCGGGCTGGCCGGGATAGCCGACCACGTAACCATCGCCGACAACACCTTCATCGCGGGAAAAACCGGCGTCACCGGCGACATCGGCCCCGGCATCTTCGGCGGCGCCTACGCCATGCCGATCAACGAATGGCGGCGCGCCGAGGTTGCCTACCGGCGCGGAGCTGAAACATTGCGCCGCCTCTCGGCGCTGGAAAAGAAAGGGGAATAACCGCTCATGGACATCAAGGACATCATCGCAACCCTCCCGCACCGCTACCCGTTCCTGCTCATCGACCGGGTGCTGGAGATGAAAGAATTTGAACACATCAAGGCGGTGAAGAACGTCACCATCAACGAGCCGTTTTTCACCGGCCACTTCCCGGGGCAGCCGATCATGCCGGGCGTGCTTATCATCGAAGCGATGGCGCAGGCCGCCGCCTACCTCGCCATCAAAAGCGCCAAGGACATCCCCGGCAAGAAGATACCGCTCTTCGCCGGCATCGACGGCGCGAAATTCAAGCGCCCCGTCGTTCCGGGGGATACCCTCATCCTCGACCTGAAGGTAACGAAAACCCGGCAACGCATCTGGTGGCTGGCGGGCACGGCGCACGTGGGGGACGAACTCGCCTGCAAAGCGGACATCACCGCCGTGTTGAGCATCGAAGAATGAGCATCCATCCCACGGCCGTTGTCCACAAGGACGCGCGCATAGACGCAGCCGCGACGGTCGGCCCCTTTGCCATCATCGGGGGCAACGTCGAAATCGGCCCCCGGTGCGCCATCGGCCCGCACGTCTGGTTGGATCACGCGCGCATCGGGGAGGGAACAAGGATCGGCGCCAGCTCGCTCATCGGGGGGGATCCGCAGATGCTGAACTGGAAGGAAGTCCCCTCCCTCGTCCGCATCGGCGCGAACAACGACATCCACGAGCTTGTCACCATGCATCGGAGCAAGGACGAAAACGGCGTGACGGTGGTGGGCAACGATTGCATGATCATGACCAATACGCACATAGGGCATGACTGCGCCATCGGCGACAACGTGATCATCACCACCTATGCCGGGCTATCCGGCAGCGTGACGGTGAACAACCACGTTATCATCGGCGGGCAGGTGGGCATTCACCAGTTCGTGCGGATAGGCGAATACGCGATGATCGGCGGGATGGCCCGCATCGTCCAGGATGTGGTTCCCTATATGCTGGCCGAAGGGAGTCCCGCGCACATCCGCAACTTCAACGTGGTGGGGCTCAAGCGGAAGGGCTTTTCAGAAGCGGCGCGGGCGGAGATAAAACAGGCGTTCAAAATCCTCTTCGCCGGGCGCGGCAATCTGAAGACCGCCAAGGAAGGGCTGGCGGCCCTGCCGGACGAAAGCGGGTATATTAAAAAAATCATCGCCTTTATCGGCGACAGCAAGCGCGGTATCACCACCGGCAAAAACAGCCGCGAAGAACCCGAAGCATAACGCCTCTTTGCGTTGCCTGTTTTCCCCAGCGTTCCACCATCCCGACAAGTAAAAAAACCCGCCGGTTCCAGTGGGGGGAATCCGGCGGGCGGGGAGGAGGTAGAGACTTATTGAACGGTGAACGCCGTCCAGCCGGCCTGGGAAATGGTGCCGGTGGCGCTGGCGGTTTCAACGACGGCGTTATAGGCGCCAGCCGCCAACGCCGTGGCGGCCGGGGCGGTGCCGATCAGCGTTACCGTGGCTCCCGCGGCCGTCTGATCGCCCAGGTTCACCGGACTGTTGATGCAGTTGGTGCCAACGGTGGCGCATTTAAGGCCCCACTTGATGGTGGTGGAGCCGGCCAGCGTTACATAGACCTTATAAACGGCGGAGGCCGGTATCCATGTGAAGGTCGGCGTGGTGGTGGCGGTAATGGTGGCCGGCGCGGCGCTGACAGTAAAGGCCACGGTGTAGGTTGCGGTCTGGCCGGTGGTGGTCGTCGTGGTGGAGGTGGCGGTTGTGCCGGTGGTCGCCGTGGTGGCGGTTGTGCTGGTGGTTATGTTGAGTTCGCCGGTATTGTTGTCGGCGCTGGTCTGTGCGTGCGAAAGCTCGTTGTCCGACGTTGATTCTATTTCATCATCGTTACCACCCGCATTGGATGAGGATGTGCCGCACCCGGTTAAAAGCCAGCCCGCGGCAATGCCGGCTAACAGAACCGGGCCGAAGCGGGAAATATTGTTTCTCATGTTTTCTCTCTCTCAGGTTTTTGTTATGTTCCGGTTTTTCATGTTGCTCACCCCATTGTGAAAGCACTCTTCATGCCAGCAAATAAACCCCTTGCAAAACATGGGTTTTGGCTATTCATGCGCAGCATGTCCTCCGCGGGGTCAAGGACACCTGTTGTGAATCGGGACAGCGGGATATGCCTATCCATTTAAAAAAGAAGATGTGGGCAGGCCGCAAAATCAGCTACAATTCTTTGTTCGAAAACCAACTTTTCAGGAGACCATGAAAGTTCATGTTTAAAACTATCGAGAGCGTCGTTGAGCGAATCCTGTGGGAAAGCAGGCTGGTAATCATCTTTGCCGTAGCCGCCTCCATCCTGTCGGCAATGCTGCTCATTTTCATCGGCACATACGATGTGTACAAGGTCTTCGCCGAGCTGTTGCACACGGCCGCCGAAGGGATGGAGGAATTCCACGCCCTTGCGGTGACGCATATCATCGCCGCGGTGGACAGCTATCTCATCGCCACGGTGCTCCTCATCTTCGGGATGGGGCTGTACGAGCTGTTCATCAGCAAGATAGACATCGCCGAAGCGGACACCAAATCGTCGCGCATCCTTGTCATCCACGATCTCGATCAACTGAAGGAAAAACTGGCAAAGGTCATCTTGCTGGTGTTGATAGTCACTTTTTTCAAGCACGCCGTCTACTTCAAATATGAAGATGTGCTGAGCCTGCTGTACCTCGCCATCGGCATCTTCCTTATCGCGCTTTCCATCTATCTGACCCACAAGGGACACGGCGGCAATAAAGGGGAAGACCACTGATGATGGAGTTCATTTCCGGCGCCGTGCCGTTTATAATGCATATCGACGCGCACCTTGGCGCGTTGGCGCAAGACTACGGCGCGTGGACCTATGCCATCCTCTTTCTCATCATCTTCGCAGAAACCGGCCTGGTGGTGACGCCGTTCCTCCCCGGCGATTCGCTGCTCTTCGCGCTCGGCGCGCTGGCGGCCGGCGGCGCGTTATCGCACGAGACGCTGTTCTTTTCGCTGGTGGCGGCGGCCACGCTGGGGAACATCACCAACTACGCCCTCGGCGGCATCATCGGCCCCAAGGTGTTCAAATGGCGCTGGGTGCCGTTTTTGAAGGAAGAATATCTCGACCGCACGAAACTTTTTTATGAAATGCATGGCGCCAAGGCGGTGATTCTGGCCCGCTTCATGCCGCTCTTCCGCACTTTCGTGCCGTTCGTCGCCGGCATCGGCGCGATGAATTATCCGAAGTTCCTCATCTATTCCGTTGTGGGCTGCCTGGCGTGGATAGGCTCGCTGCTCTACGGCGGCTACTTTTTCGGCAACATCCCGGTGGTGAAAAACAACTTCGGGCTGGTCGTCGTTGGCATCATCGTGATTTCGTTCATTCCCGCCGCGGTGGAATTTTTCCGCAACCGCCGCCTCCCCAAGCGCGCGTAATCCACTGTTTGACCATCTCCCACAATGCCGATAGTATTAACTGCATGGGAATTGACCAGAATATTATTGACGTTATAACGAAAAGGATACTTTCCGTCACAAAACCGCGCCGCATCATCCTGTTCGGTTCCGCCGCCACGGGCGCCATGACAAAAGACAGCGACATCGACCTGCTGGTGCTTGAAGACCATCCCCAAAACGCCCGCAAAGAGATGGTGCGGATAGGGGGCGCGCTACGCGGCCTTGAATTTCCGGTCGATGTGATGGTCATGTCCACCGTCCGCTTTGAAGAGAGCAAAGGAGTGGTTGGAGGGCTGGCCTATCCCGCGCACAAGTACGGCACGGTAATCTATGAAGCCGCCTGAACAAGTTAAAAGGGAAATGGTTCGGGAGTGGCTGGAAAAAGCTGACAAGGACTTGGCTTTGGCCACCCACCTCTTGAACGAAAATGCGCCCTTCCCTGAAGCCATAGCCTTCCATGCCCATCAAGCCGCTGAAAAATACCTGAAAGGGCTGTTGGTTTATCTTCAAATCGAATTTTCAAAAACGCATAATCTGGGAAAGCTTCTCGACCTTATATCAGCCAAAAATCCTTCCCTCGCCGGTTCTCTGGAAGAAATAACAGTCCTTAATCCGTATGCGGTGGAGTTCCGTTATCCCGGCCCATTGGATATAACCCTTGAAGACGCCCAAAAGGCCGTGCAACTTGCCGCCAAAACAGGAGATGCGGTTAAAGGAACGATTGGTTGATATTATGAAAGAAAAATTTCCAACCAAAGAACGGATTCTTGATTCGATAAACAGCTTAGCAGAAAGACTGGGCCGAACCCCTTCCCGAAGGGAGTTTAAAGAATTTTCAAAGATAGCTGATTGGCATATACAAAAGTATTTTACAAGCTGGAATGAAGCTGTCCGTACGGCAGGTTTCAAGCCAAATGAAGAAAACATAAAATTGGATGACAATGTTTTGCTTGAGGATTGGGCAAAACTTGTAAAAAGAAAAGGGAAAATACCCACCACTAATGAATACCGGAGAGAAGGAAAATACAGTCAGGTGTTGTTTTGGAAACGATTTGGAAATTGGAGTGGCATACCTGACAAATTCAGGGAATTTGCTGAAAACAAACCCGGATTTGAGGATGTATTGGCTTTGCTGCCCGAAAGCAAGCCTCTTGAGAAAAAATCCAATTCTGACGCCATCACAATAAGCAACACTTCTAAAAATCCAAAACATTCCAAATTGGATGACAGAACCACCTATGGAAATCCTTTGGACTTCCGGGGACTTCGCCACGAGCCGGTTAACGAAAACGGAGTCATTTTCATATTTGGCATGGTGGCAAATGAACTTGGCTATTCCGTGGAGGCAATACAGCCCGGGTTCCCCGACTGTGAGGCCAAGCGCCGCATCCCCAATGGCCGATAGCAAAGGGTGAAAATCGAATTCGAGTTTGAAAGCCGCAACTTTAAAGAGCATGGTCATGCACCGGATGGATGCGATGCGATGTGATTGTTTGCTGGCATCACAATTGGAGCGATTGCCCCCCTCATCTGGAAGTCATAGAACTAAAAAAGGAGATACAAAATCTTTCGGCGGTGACGGGCGCATAAATCCCGCCGCGGTGGAATTTTTCCGCAACCGCCGCCTCCCCAAGCGCGCGTAATCCGTTTGACTTCCTCCCGCAACACTGATATGTATGCCACTAAAGGTCTCGATGTAACGCCCGTTTTGCCGGGGCAAATTGGACTAATAAGGTGGAATTGGAGGTATTTATGGCATTTATTCCCTGGGAAGAAAAATACAGCGTCGGAATAAAAAGCATCGATGACCAACACAAAAAGCTCTTCGGCATGGTAAACGAGTTGAGCGAAGCGATACCGCAAGGAAAAGGCAAAGAGATCACGGGGAAAATACTCGACGAGCTGGTGAAATACACCGTCTCGCATTTCGCCACCGAAGAAGAGTATTTTAAAAAATTTGCCTATCCCAACACAGCCGCGCACAAGAAGGAACACGACGAACTGACGAAGCAGGCCTCCGATGTTCTGAACAATTTTAATAGCGGAAAAGCCGTGTTATCGATGGCCGTCATGGTTTTCCTGAAAGACTGGCTGTACAACCATATCCTCAAGACGGATATGCTGTACAAGGATTATCTGATCGGTAAGGGTGTGAAGTAAAAGTTCCCGGAAAAAAGCCCGTCTCCCGTGGTGACGGGCTTTTTTTTAGTTCAGCAAGTGCCCCGTTTTCTTTCGGCGCGGCGGTGTTATAATTCCCCCCATATGCAGATAGAAGGAAAACCGCGTGTAGGGGTTATCGGCACCGGACGAATGGGGCAGTTCCACGTGAATGTCCTTTCCGAAATGCCGGAAGTGCGGCTTGCCGCCGTGTCGGACGTCAGCGCCGTCCGGGGCCGGGCCGTCGCCGACAAGTACCGCGTTCAATACTTTGCCGATTACCGCGAGATGCTTCCCCATGTGGACGTGGTCTGCGTGGCGGTGCCCACCCCCCTGCACCACGCGGTCGGCATGGCGGTGCTCGGCGCGGGCAAACACGCCATCGTCGAAAAACCGGTTTCCAACAATTACGAACACGCCAAAGAGCTGTTCGATCTCGCCGCCGCCAAGGGGGTGGTGCTGCATGTGGGGCACATCGAGCGCTTCAACGGCGCGGTGCAGGAACTGCACAAGATCGCCCCGGAGCCGCTGCTCATCCAGTGCAGCCGGATGGGGCCGTTCGACCCGCGGGTGAAAGACGACAGCGTGGTGCTCGACCTCATGATCCACGACATCGACATCGTGCTGGGCCTCGTCAATTCCGAGCCGGAGCGGATACACGTCATCGGCGCCAAAGTCTTTTCCCAAATGGAAGACGTGGTGGACGTGCAGGTGAAATTCGCCAACGGCACATTGGCCACCTTCACCGCCAGCCGGGTGACGCAGCACAAGTCGCGCATGATGACCATCTCCTGCAAGGAGCATTTTGTCAGCCTCAATTTCGCCGACCAGGAAATCCATGTACACCGGCTGGCCCGCGCCGCCACCGAGGTGAGCCGGCAGGAGCTTAAATACAAGGAAGAATCGACCTCCGAACGGATCTTCGTCCACCGCGACAACCCGCTCCGCCTCGAACTGCGCCACCTCATCGCCTGCGCGAAAGGGGAAGCCGACCGCAGGGTAAGCGTGGAAGACGAACTCCGCTCGCTCAAGCTGGCGCTCCAGATACTTGATCTTTGCCGCGGCGGAAAGTAATGGAGCCTCTCGGCCTTATCGCCGGCGGCGGCTCGCTTCCCCGTATCGTCTGTGAAACCGCGCATCAACGCGGCCGTCCGGTTGTTGCCGTATGCTTCCAGGCGGAATCGGCCGACGCGCTCAACGGCCTCGCCACGGTGCATCGTTGCGGCCTCGGGCAGGCCGAAAAGGTGATAGGCGTTTTTAAAGACGCCGGTGTGCGCGAAGTGGTGCTCATTGGAAAAATCGAAAAGACGGCGATTTTTGAAAACCTGAAGTTCGATCTGCGCGCCGTGAAAATGATGGGGCGCCTGCTGCAAAAGGACGACCGTTCCATCATGACCGCCATCATCGCGGAACTGGAGGGGGAGGGGATGACTGTGGCCAAACAGACCGACTGGCTGCCGGCCCTCATCCCGCAAAAGGGGATTTTAGGAAAAATCGCGCCGTCCGCCGCGCTGGCCGGGGAATTTGAACGCTCCATGGCGCTTTGCCGCGAGCTGGCCGGCAAGGAGATCGGCCAGACCATCATCGTTAAAGAGGGCGTGGTGCTCGCCGTGGAAGCGGTGGAGGGAACCGACGAAGCGATCCGCCGCGGCTGCGGGCTGGGGGGAAAAGGAACGGTGATGATCAAGGCGAGCCGCCCGAATCAGGACCGCCGCTACGACATCCCCGCCGTGGGGGAACGCACCGTGCAATTGCTGGCCGAGTGCGGCGCGGCCGCGCTTGCCGTGGAGGCTGGCGGCGTGGTGGTTATCGATCTTCCCGCGGTAATTGCTTTTTGCGATAGGCACAACATCGTGCTGGCCGCCGTATAAGGGCGCGGCACCAGTGGATTCAAAACATAGTGAAACCGGCATCGTCTGGCGCACCCGCTCCCTGATCCTCGTCGGCGCATTCACCCTTTACCGGCTCACGGTGATGGGAACCACCGGCCTGGGGGACAGCGAATCGTATTACTGGACCTGGTCGCGCCACATGGACCTGAGCTACTACGACCACCCGCCGCTGGTGGCGTGGCTCATCCGGTTTTCCACCGCCATCCACGGCGATACGCCGTTTTGGGTGCGTTTCCCCTCGGCCATTATCTTCATAGGCGTCTGTTGGCTTATCTACAAAACCGCCCACGACATCTTCAACAGCCGCGAGACCGGCTTTTGGGCGCTGCTGCTGTTCAACGTGTCGCCGCTGTTCGCTTTCGGCGCGCTGCAGATGGTGCCGGATATCCCGGCCGCATTTTTCTGGATGCTCTTCGTGAACCTCGCTGCGAAGGCGGTGCGCGAGGACAAGCCGCTCCTCTGGTATCCCGCCGGCCTCGCCATCGGCGTGGGGCTGTTGGGGAAATACATGCTGGCGCCGCTCGTTCCTTCCGCATTGCTGATGCTCGGCTTCCACCCCAATCTGCGCCACCACCTGAAAAAGCCGCATATTTACCTCGGCGGCGTGCTGGGGCTTGCCGCCTTCGCGCCGGTGATAGCCTGGAACGTGATCAATAATTTCCCCTCGTTCAAGTTCCACCTTGTCGACCGCAACGTGGAACGGCATTTTGGGTGGAAACACTGCGGCGAGTTTTTGGGCGGGCAGGGGCTGTATATGTCGCCGCTCATCTGGTTCGGATTGTTGTATGTGGCGTACCGCGCCGGCAAATCGCTCTTCGCCGAACGCGATACGCGCTTCGTGCCGATCTTCTGGCTCGGCGTGCCGCCGCTCGTTTTTTTCTACTACATCGGGCTTTGGTCGCACACTTCCGAACCGCACTGGGCGGCCTTCGCCTACCTCACGCTCTACATGGCGTGGGGACACTACTTGACCGTGCGGCGCGAACAATGGAAAAAATTCAGCTATGCCGCCATCGGACTTTCCGCCGCGCTGGTCGCCGCAGCCTACATCCATGTGTTTTACCCCATCCTGCCGTTGAAGCCGAAGTACGACATCATCAACGAGCTGCACGGCTGGCCCGAAGTGGGGCATGCGGTGGAAGGGGAATTTGCGGCGCTCCCCGGCGCACACGGAAAATTCGTGATGGCCCACCACTGGGTGATGTGCTCGCAACTCGCCTTCGCCACGCACAACAAACCGCCGGTCTATTGTCTCAACGGGTCAACCGACCAGTTTGATTTCTTTCCGGATAAAATCCCCCCCGCCGGGGCCGATTTCATCTTCGTGGCGGACAACCGTTTCGAGGAGCCGCCGGACGCGTTCTACCTTTTCGATAGGGCGGAAAAAACGAAAGAGATTACCATCAATCGCGGCGGCCAGCCGGTGCGCCAATTCACGCTGTACCGCGTCTACGGCTTCCGCGGCGAAAAGTAGTTTTCCGATGGCGGCAACGGTGCCCAAGGTGCTGGAAAGCATGAACGTTTCGGTGACGCAAAGCGGCGCGAACAACGCGGTGATAAGCGGCGCTGACGCGGCAACGGTGCGGGCCAATGACGTTCTTATATTGGACAACCCCTATGGCCAGTCGCTAAAAAAAGTCATTGTCGCCAAGACCGGGGCAGGGAGTGGAGCACTCCCCACAAATACCACCGTCAGGGAATCAGCTTTGATGTGAACCATGCCAACGGCGCCGGTAATGCGACTGATGAGGTTGCATTGGATGACCTAAGTGAAAGCGTTGGTTGCGAGCGTTGGGAATGGCCGACTTTAATTCACTACGAGTGCAAGAATCCCTGGGATGGAGGGTTGCCCCAATGAAACGGTTATTGCTTATTCTCTTATTTGCCTTTTTTACCGACCACGCAGATGCGGCAACCTATT
>JACRGQ010000042.1 GCA_016217735.1 Nitrospinota bacterium | reverse complement strand
TCGCGCCACCCTCTACTACCTGCCACACAGCCCGTACCCGAATCTCCTCCAGTGTCCCATGACTTAACCCTCTGCCGTCTTTCGTTTCCATGAACGGCAGTATATCACAATGTCGCCTTACTTATGAATAGATTAGTAATTACGGGCAAATCAGTGGATATGGATCGGGTGGACATGCGGGAAATGCTGCCGGATACGCACGTGAGGGGGAAAAATAAAGCCCTTTGGGAAAAACGAAGCAAACATTTCATCGACATGGCGGCCAAGCTGAAAATCATTTATGCCAAGGGTGACCAAAAAGATATCGAGGCGCTGGAATACTTCGTCAACGCAGTCCGCAAGAAGCAACCTTCCCGTCCCGCCATTCCGCGGAAATAAAATGAAGACACCGCCTGCCATGGCGGATGGCGGCTAAATCAGCCCGACGAACTCGAGCGGATTGATCTTGTACTTCTGGGCGCTTTCAGCCCCGAGAATCCGGTCGGACACGCCGTCCGGTTTCGCCAGATCGATGTCGCGCGGCTCGATGTAGCCTTCTTTTTTCTTATCGTAGAAAACTTTCACCATCGGCATGAGCAGGTTTTCCGTACCCGGCTCCTTCACCACGCCAACAAGACCGCTTTGAAGCCGCACCACCGTCCCCACCGGATAAATCCCCACCACTTTAATGAAAAGCTCAACCATTTTCGGGTCAAAATGGTATTTGCTCCATTCGTACATTTTGCGCAACGCCTCGGCGGAATCAAGCCCCCGGTGGTAAACCCGGTCGGAAGTGATGGCGTCGTACACGTCCACGACGGCCGCCATGCGTCCCAGCTCGGATATCTCCTCCCTTGCCAACTTGTCCGGATAGCCGGAGCCGTCAAAGCGCTCATGGTGTTGCGATGCCACCGCCACCGCCTCTTGCGATATGCCGGGGGTTTTTTCGAGGATAATGCGGCTTTGCACCACATGGTTTTTCATCTGGGCGAACTCTTCATCGCTCAAGCGCCCGTCCTTGTTCAAAATCCCCTGCGGCACGGCCATTTTCCCCACATCGTGCAGCAACGCCCCCACTCCCGCCCGGTTTATTACCGTACGCGGCATGCCAAGCCCTTTCGCGAAGGCCACCATCAGCACACAGACATTGACGGAGTGGAAAAAGGTGTATTCGTCCTTGGACTTAAGCCGGCTCAGGCTCGAAAGCGCCCCTTGGTTGCGAAAAATGGAATCGACCATCTGCTCAACCACCCCGTTTACCGCCTCCAATTCCACCTGTTTTCCCATCCGAACGTCGTGCATGACGCTGGTGACGATTTTCTTCGCGGCGGCATGCACTTTCTTGGCGGCATGGAGTTCTTCCCCCATCGGCAGGGAAACCCCTTCATCTTCATCTTTGGATATTTTTGTTATCTCGGCCTCTATCTCCTTACGCACCTGCTCTTCGGCCATGCCGCCAGCCAGGTCAATCCCTCTCGCGGTATCGATATAGAGTTCGTGAATGCCGGCTTTGAAAATTTTTTCAATCATCCGGCCGTCTTGTATGAGCAGTTGCGAGGCAAAAAAAGGGTTTTCAAGCCATTCGCAGTTGAAATCGTGAACGAACATGCCGGGGCGCAACTGGGTTGTTTTAATTCTCTTAATCATTGACCGTTATCCCTATCCGCTGAACGGCAGGCGATGCCGGCATTGACGCAACCGCACAAAACAACATCGCGTCAATTTGCCTCAACGGGAGCAGCCGCATCGCCACACCTTGCACGTTGTCCCCGTCACTTTATCCCGCCATCTCCACGCTGGATGAACTGTTGTTTTTCCATACCGTTCACGGAATTCAGAAAATCCTTCACTACCCCTTTTGAATTGGCGTACTCAAGCTGGATATTCGGGTTTCCCGCCAGGCGCGCCTTGAGAGCCTTGATCCGCTCTTCGCGCTCGGCATGGCTCACGGTACCGCTCTCAACGCAGAGCGAAGAGAGTTCACGGGCGATACCCACTTCCGGAAAACGGTCAAGCGGGACGCTCTGCTGCTTCACGATGTCGGCAATCCCCTCAAAATGCCGCGAGGCTTCAGCGCATTGACCGCGTAACAGGTGAATACGTCCCTGCGCCCAGTGACCGTGCTTGTCCTTGGGCCAACGGCGTTCCATCTCGACCGCCATCGGCAGCGCCTCGTCGTAACGTTCCTCGATGATCATTAGCCACATGAGCGTGCTGAAAGCCGTATCCGCGGTAATTCCGCCGTTAGCCACCGCTTTTTGCAGCATGGCGATCCCCTCCTGCCGCATATCCCGGTTATGGGTGATAAACTTTTTTACGATCCACCCGACCATCCCCCCCTCTTCCACATGCTTTTTGCTGCCGTAAAAGTAAAGGGAGCCGAGGCCGAAATACGCGTCATGCGCCGCGGGATCGAGCGCCAGCGCCTTCTCCAGGCTTTTCTTCGCTTTCACCGCGTTGAGAAATGCGGAAACAAGGTTTTGCTGCTGCGCGTCCAACAGCCCCATATAGCCGTAGAGGTTGCCCAGATAAAAATAGCCGACCGGGCTTTCAGGATGCTTGGCGGTAAACGCCTCGGCCTTTTGCGTGGTTCGCCGCGCCCACTCGTTGAATTTCGCCATTGCCGAGCGGTCATGATAGGCGTTCATGTATTCAGCGTAACGGCCCGTCATCAGAAAATAGCCTTCCGGCCGGTCAGGATATTTGTTGATATACTCCTGAAATATTTTTTCGGCCTCAGGATATTGTTCGTTATACACGAGCTCGAACCCTTGGCGTAAATTGGGCAGTTCGGAGGGAATCACAAGGTCGTGGGCGCCCGCGTTTGCCCATAGTAACAACACCGCCAAGAACGCCAGCACCGGTTTTCCCATTACCTTCCCCGAAATATTTAAAAAAACAGGATTGCTTTAGCGGAGCGCGCCCCCGCTGCGGCAAGACAAAGATCGAGGAGGAAAATCACGGTTCTTCTTCCTCCACGCGCACCGGCTCCGGCACCGTAAATCCGCCGCCAGCCGCCGCGGGTTCGGCGTCCCACAGATGAAGGCGCGTTTCGGCCACAATGATGCCGCTCAGCGCGATAAGCGAGGCAAGATTCGGTATCGCCATCAATGCGTTTGCCATGTCGGCGAAATCCCACACCAGGGGCAGCGGTACCACGGCCCCCACCATCACCGCGGCCACCCACCCCACCCGGTACGGCATTATTATTTTTTTACCAAGGAGGTATTCGGCCGCGCGTTCGCCATAATACGACCACCCAAGAATGGTGGAGAAAACGAAGGTCAGCAGGGCGAATACCAACAGCGGCTGGCCCACGCCGGGAATATAGCCGAATACCGCCTTGGTGAGCAGCGCGCCATTCAGCCCCGCCACCATTTCCGGTTGGCGCATCATGGTGGTAACCAGGACAAGCCCCGTCAGGGCGCAAATCACCACCGTATCCCAAAACGTGCCGGTTGCCGATACCAGCGCCTGCTGCACCGGGTTTTTGCTTTTCGCGGCCGCCGCGACTATCGGCGCGGAACCAAGCCCCGATTCGTTGGAGAACAGCCCCCGCGCGATGCCGTACCGCGCCGCAATCATGACAGTGGCCCCCACAAAGCCCCCGCCCGCCGCTTGCGGCGTGAATGCGGATTTTACAATGAGGCCCAGCGCGGGAATAACGTACGGCAGGTTGTAGAGAAGAATATAGATACAGCCCGCGATGTAGACACACGCCATCAGCGGCACCAGCCCTTCGCATACCCGCGCGATCCATTTGATGCCGCCCAACACCACCACCGCCGTGATGAACGTTATCACGCCGCCGGTCACCCACGGGGAAATGCTGAACTCGTCGCGGGCAAGGCTGGCGATGGAGTTCGACTGCACCATGTTGCCGATGCCGAAAGCGGCGATTGAAGTGAAAACGCTGAAAAGCGCCGCCAGCCATTTCATCCCCATCCCTTTTTCGATGGCGTACATCGGTCCGCCAAGCATCGTGCCGTCTTCGGTCTTCACCCGGTACTTCACGGCAAGCACCGCCTCGGCGTACTTGGTGGCAATGCCAAAAACACCGGTGAGCCACATCCACAAAACCGCGCCGGGGCCGCCGATGGCCACGGCGGTGCCTACACCCACGATATTGCCGGTGCCTATGGTGGCGGCCAGCGCCGTGGTGAGCGCGCCGTAATGCGATACGTCGCCTTCGCCGGAATGTTCGCCGCGCGACAGGGAAAGGCGGATGCCGCGCCATGTGTACCGCTGGATGAAACGGAGGCGGAATGTAAGAAACAAATGGGTGCCAAACAGGAGCGCCAGCATCAGCGGTCCCCATAGGTAACCGTTGAGCCAATTTACCCCATCATGTATCGTCTGCATCGGCACGATTATAACCTAGAGCAAAACAAAAAACCGCACTGCGGCGATGCCAAAGCTCACCCCTTTGAACTTTATTTTCCCTGGTGGACAGCCGACCGCCGTCACTATGAAGTCGAATCATGCTTTCATGTCCCGCCTGTATCTAAGCGTACCGCGCCCCGCCGCCCGCGGTGGTCTAAAATCTGATCGCTGGCGCCGGGCTGCTTATTTGCCCAGCACGTCGCTCAAATCGTATAACGGCTTACCGCTTTCGCCATCTTTCGGCTTAACCTCACCCTTCTTGGGGATCGGTTTCTTTGCGGGTTCTTGTTGAGCTGTGGGCGCTTTGACGGGCTTCGGGGCTTCCGCCGGCTTTGCCGCTTCGACGGGCTTCGGGGCTTCCACCGGCTTTACCGCTTCGACGGGCTTCGGAGCCTCCGCCGGTTTTGCCGCTTCGACGGGCTTCGGGGCTTCCACCGGCTTTACCGCTTCGACGGGCTTCGGAGCCTCCGCCGGTTTTGCCGCTTCGACGGGCTTCGGGGCTTCCGCCGGCTTTGCCGCTTCGACGGGCTTCGGGGCTTCAACAGCCGGTTGCGTTTTGGCGGAGGGGGCATCCTCTTTGCGTTCCCCCGCCCCTCCGGCAAACCGCAACGTTACGGTTTCTGACCATCTATAGGCGGTCAGCGCGGCGGTGCGTTCCCTTATAATTCGCCACGACTCATCGGTGGGATAGCAAACTCCGTTCTTTGCTTCGCCTTTTACCGCCGCGCAATCACTCACGCCAGCCCAGGGAGCCGCGCTTCCTCCTTGGCCAAGGGCGGCTTCTTGATCAATATTTTCAAGCAGCTTTTTGGCCTGTTTTACATTTTCCGCCAAATCATCGATCTTGTTGAGCAGGTCGCCATTCCCTTTCTTAAAGGCTCTTTGAAGGCGCAGGTTCACAACATCCTGCGTACCGGGAACGTCGACGTACAAACGAAGCTTTTGGCTCACGAAGGATACGCTTCCATCCGGTGACTGCATGCGCCACCCGGCGCGTCCCTTGCCGGAAAGAAATGTCGAAACAAAAATTTCCCCCCGCTTTCCTTCCCGCAGATCCGTCGCCTCCACACCGGCGATGAGCGCGGGAAACGCGTCGAGATTCATCACCGCGTCGGCGGACGGCTTGCGAATGCGCCCCGTAACATCCATGCTTATTTCATAGCGCTCCGTGTTGGGGGCGGAAGACCGCTGGCCGCTTTTTTCCATCTGAATGGCGGTGACGGTTATCAGACCGAATTTGCCGGCCTCCCGCTCAAGCCGCTCCATGTTTTGCCATAAGGGCGACGCGGTAACATCAGGCGCGGTGGCAGGGGGCGGTGTGGGAGCCGCCACCGGTGCGGTGGCGGCAACAGACGGCACAGGAACAGCCGCCGGTGCGGCGGCTTCAGGCGCCGAAGTCACGGCATCCGATTTGGGGGTCTTATTCTTTGGCGGCACACAACCGGCGACAAACACCGCCACAGCCAAAAAAAACATTAACGCGGAATAAAAAACGGCGCGCCCCACAATCGGTTTTGAACCCATGAATATCACCTCCGGAGAAAAGCGGTGCGGTTTAATAAACAGGTACTCCGGCGTATTCTGCCGTGTCCGCGGGCCAGCTCAAACGCCCGTTACCAGTGTAACGGTATTGGCCAATTTATGCAAAGCCGCGCTCGCGCCCCTTTTTGGACTTTGGCGCGGCGGAGACGGCATCCGGTTCGTCCCCCTTCTTCTCCCTGTCCTCTTTCTTTTTGGCTTTTGGCTCGTCTTCCCAGCCAATTTTTTCGAGGAAGTCGTCATAATTCCCCAGAAAAAGCTGCGCCTTCCCTTCATTGAAAACGATCAGCTTGGTGGCGATGTCGCGCAAAATCATTTCGCTGTGGGTGACGATGATGACCGCCCCTTCATACTCGTCGAGCTGTTCGGTGAGCTCTTCTATCGATTCCATGTCGAGGTGGTTGGTCGGTTCGTCGAGGAGCAGGAGGTTCGTCGGGTTGGCCAGTATCTTGCCCAGCAGCACGCGGCTCCGCTCGCCGCCGGAGAGCACTTTGATGAACTTTTCCGCCGCGTCGCCGGGGAACATCATCGCGCCGGCAAGGCACCTAAGATGCTGGTTGTTCATCGACGGGTTCGCCTTGCTCAATTCCTCCAAAACGTTGCTTTCAAGGTCGAGCCGCTGGATATTCGTCTGCCCGAAGTGGCCGATCTTCATGCTGGGGTGCGTGCTTATCCCGCCGGTGAGCGGTTTCAGTTCGCCGCCGAGAACGTTCAGCAGCGTTGATTTCCCCTTGCCGTTTTTCCCGATGATGGCGATGCGGTCCCGCGCTCCCACCGCGAACGTCAGATCCTTGAACAGCGCGCTATCAGGATTGCCATCGTAGGAGAACGACAAGTCGCGCGCCTCCATCACAATCTTGCCGGGACACTTGTCATGATTGAAGCGGAAGGCGAGCATCGCGTCGTGATCCAGCTTCTCTATCCGCTCCATTTTGTCCAGCAGCTTGAGGCGCGACTGGGCGCGGGACGCGGAACTGGCGCGCGCCTTGTTGCGCGCAACAAACTCCTCGATTTCCTTTATCCTCTTCTCCTGATTGAGGCGTGTCTTTTCGTGTATCTCATCCTCATGGTCGAGCGTCTCGAAGAACGTGACGGTATCCCCTTTCAGCTTGCGGAGCTGGCGGCGGACAATCCCCATGGTGTGGGTGGTCACTTCGTCCATAAAGCCGCGGTCGTGCGTAATAATGATGACCTCCCCCTGAAAGGAGCGCAGAAAACTTTTCAGCCAGCGGAGGCTGACGATATCAAGGTAGTTGGTCGGTTCGTCCAGCAGCAGCATGTTGGGATTTTGCACCAGCAGCTTCGCCAGGTTCATCCGTATCTGGTAGCCGCCGGAAAAACTTTCCGGCGATTTTTCCATGTCCGCTTCGCCGAAGCCAAGGCCGAAAAGAATCTTTTCCGCCTTCCAATGATCGTACATTTCGTCTTCGGAAAGGGCGGTAGCCACCTCTTCCAGCACCGTTTTTTCGGTGAACTTCAGGTGCTGCTCCAGCGTGCCGATCCTGTATCCCTTGGGTATGCCGATGATGCCGCTATCGGGCTGCTCCTCCCCCAGGATGAGGCGGAACAGCGTCGACTTGCCGCTGCCGTTGCGCCCCACAAAGCCGACTTTTTCGCGCGGGGCGATGCTGAGGGTAATATCGTTGTACAGCACCTGCTTGCCGTAGGATTTGGTGAGATTGCTTATTTGTATCATGCCGTTATCCGCCTTAAGGTTATATATCGCTTTAATTGAAGGGAGCTATACTACCAGCCGAACGGCTGATTTGGAAGGGGTTAAATGAATACGCCGAGGATTAGTGCCTGTTGAATACCTGCTTGAACAGTGACACCGCGGCTCCGCGGTTTTCATAGCGGATATGATCGAAATAATGCCGCCCCATCAGGATGCCCCTGCCGTTGAGCATCAAAAGGCGTTTGAGGTCATGTTCAGGACGGAAGTTCATGTACGGGACATGGTCGAAACCCCGCCCGCCATCGCTCACGGTCAACATTATGAGGTCGTCAATTTTGACAAACTCCAATGTTATCGCAAGGGGGCATCCGGCCTCCCGCTTTAACAGTTCAGCTTCATACGTTCCTTCATCCATCAAGCGACCCTTTTCGGCCTCATAAAAACCGAGACTTCCGTGTTCGTAGGCGTTCATTATGAATTCATGGGCGTAATGGAGGTACATCCGCGTCTCCTGGCTGGTGAACAGATGCCCCACCTTCCCGGCCAGCCACGCCTTCACGTTCATCACGTCACACAGGCGCGCGGGAATGGTTATGCGCGATCCCGCCGCTTCCACGACATTTTCCGCCGACGCCGTGCCGTAACGGCGGCGCAACATAGCCGACTTTATTACTTTGACAAGCTGCCGTTCTTCCACCGGCTTTACCAAAACATCCTCCACCCCGTGGCGGAATGCCTCGCGGGCGGTCTCAGGGTCGCAAAGGGATGTGCAAAGAACGAACGGCAGAAAATGCTCCGCGGCGTTAATCCGCGCCAGATCGTACCCCGACAGGTGGGGCATCCGGACATCTGAAACTACGGCATGCAGGTCTTCACCGATGCGGCGATACTTTTCGAGGCCGATCCGGCCGTCTTCGGCCTCTATCACGCGGCAGTTGTTACGTTCAAGGTAGGCGCGGGCGACCATCCGCCATACGTCGTCGTCTTCCACCAATCAGGACGTTTTTTTTCGTATCGCCAATTAACATTGCACCCCTCGTAATGTAATATACTTGTACATTAAATATACCACGGCTTAGGCCCATAATCCACGGAAAACGGCCTATTTTTCGGCGGGACGCCAGACGACAATCTCTTCCGCAACGGCGTTTTCCAAAGCGATCTGGCTTTGGTCGGCCTCTATCACCAGCGCGGGGTACTTCTGATGCACCTTGACCGACGTTCCCGGCGTGATTCCCATCGCCAGCAGTTTGTGCATACGCGGCTCGTCTTTGGTATTGATGCCCGCCACCCGCGCGGCGACGCCGATCTTCAATTCGGTCAGCGGCATGACGAGGCTCTTTATCTCGTCCTTCGCGGCGCGGCAGCAGGCGCCCTCCGGTATCTCCTTGCCGTGCGGGCAGGTGCGGGGATGCCCCAGCAGGATGCAGATGGAGTCGACCAGCTCCGGCGCGAGGATATGCTCGAACTCGCAGGCGGCCAGATCGGGATTTTTGGCCTTCTCCCCCAGCACGTCATTGATCAGCCGCTCCGCCAGCCGGTGCCGGCGGATGATGTCGCGCGCCGTTGCTTGCCCTTTTTGCGTGAGCGATATTCTGTCGCCTTCTATCTGCACCGTCCCCGCCGCGGCCAATTCTCCAAGCGCCGCGCCAAATATGTTTTCGGGATCTGTCTCCTTGAGCGAGTTAAGGGTAAGCCGCCCCTTCTCGCCGAGATGCCAAAGCATCTCCAGCAATTCGTCTTTGGTGTGATCCTTGTGGTGTTTTACCAGTTCCATTTGTTCATCCCAACCGCATGAGGAAATTCAATCCGCCTCCCACCGCCACGGCGATGGCGATAATCGCCACGTTGATGGCGGCGGCCCACCGCAGGCCAAGTTCCTTGACCATCACCATTGTATTGGATGCGCAGGGAATGAACAACGTGATGACGACAAGCCCCACCACCGTCTGCGTGTAATCCATCAGGCCGGTATCGACCATATCCTTGAAATGGAGCGCGCCGATCTCGCGCCGCGCCAACACGAGAATAAAAACCTCTGTCGTCTTGTCCGGCAGGGTGAGGATGCCGGTAACAACCGGCTTTGCCCAGCGCTCGATGGCGGCCAACATACCGGTTTTTTCCAGCATAAACATGAAAAGCGACGCCGCCATGAACATCGGCAACGCCTCGTCCAAAAACCACTTGATGCGGAAGTACGTTTTACGGGCGATATTCCGCCAATCCGGCGCATAGAACGTGGGGAGATCCATGATGAAATCGGCGCGGCGTTGCGTGGGAATCAGCCGGTTGAGCAACAGCCCCACGCCCACCTGCGTGAACACGATGGCCGTGATGACGATGAGCAACGCTGAAAACGGCGCGGTGGCAAGAATGGCGAGCAGAATGCCGAGCTGCACGGCGCAAGGAACCCCCAGCGCGATGAGAAACGAAGCAATGAGCCGCTCCTTTTTCGTCTCCAGCATCCGGCTGGCCATCGTGGCGATGGTGTTGCATCCGAAGCCGAGCACCATCGGCATTACCGCTTTGCCGCTCAACCCCATCGGGGCGAGCATGCGGTTCAACAGCACCCCGAGGTTCGGCAGATAGCCGACTTCTTCCAGAAAATTGATGATGAGAAAGAAAACCAGCAGTATCGGCACCACCGTGCCGATGGCGTTGAACACCCCCATCGTGACAACGCCGAAATTGCCGACGAGAAACTCGCGCAGGAAATCGTTGGGCGCGAGGCGGCCGATAGATTCGGCGGCGGGCACGAAAATAAGCGCGTCAAGGAAGGCGGCCAGCGCGGTGGAGATGCGCGCCACCCCCTGGAAGGTGGCCCATAGCACACCGATAAGGAGCGGTATGCCGTAGAACGGATGGCGCGAAAGGCGCGCCGCCTCGCTGGCGAAACTTTTCGCGCCGGCGGCCTCGCGGCGCACCGCTTTGGCTATAAGGGCGTCGGCCCATTCTTCACGCGCCTTGAAGACGGCGTTTTTCACCAGCAGGGAAGAGCCGGTCCGGTACAACCGCTCGCGCACCGCTTCAGCTTTCGCCGCCAACTCGCCGCCGTGGCGATCCGTCAGCGTGGCGGCGGCCGCTCCCTCCTCCAACAGCAGCATCAGCAACAGGCCGCGCGGCGGCGCGTCCGATGCCGGAAAAAACCCTTTCATTTCATCCAGCGCTTTTTCCACCGCGGGGGTATAGCGGAGAAGCGGCGGCCGCGGGGATATATGCCGAACCGCCTCTTCCAGTTCCTGAAGGCCCGCGCCATGTACGGCGGCGGTGAGCGTCACCGGAACGCCAACTCCCCGCGCCAACTGTTCACGGTCGATGCTGATACCTTTGCGCCCCGCCTCGTCCATCTTGTTCAGGCAAAAAACGGCCGGCAACTCCATCTCCAGCGCCTGCATCAGCATGATGAGCGTCCGTTTGACGTTGGTGGCGTCGCCGCAGAAAATCACCATCGCGGGATGTTCGTTCAAAAGCACGGCGCGCGCCACAGCCTCGTCTTCGGACACCCCATAGAGCGAAAACAGGCCGGGCGTGTCAATCAGCTCGTAACGCCCGCCGGCGAAGGAGACCTCCTTGCGGAAGGTCTCGATGGTGGTCTGCGGGTAATTCGCCACCACGCTGTAAGAGCGGGAAAATTTGTTGAAGAGCGTGCTCTTGCCGACGTTCGGCGGCCCGATGATGGCAATCTTTTTCTTGTGTGGTTCAGGCATTACCACGAAAACCCTTTCCCCCCGCCATCGGCGGGAGAACGGCGGAAACGCATTTCCGCCCTATTGCTTGCCGCCAATATCCCAGGTAAAAGCGGCTTCCCCCACCACGGAGGTAAAGCGAAGCGTGTAGTTGGCGGCACCGGCAAGCTCCTGCCTGGGAAAGGTGATGCGATAGATGAACTTCCACTCCGTAAGAAACGGAAAAAGCCATGCATCCTGCATTTTGTCCAGCTTCAGCTTTTCAATGGATGACGGAGCTATCCACCGGCCATCGGGCGCTTGCAGCGCCACTTTCCACATGGAGTCTTTCTTTTCCAGATCGTTCCACCGCTTGTCGCCCGTATACACGCCAGCCAGAAATTCCAATTCCTTCTGTTCGTTGGCTTGCGATTCGGCCAGCATTTTATCGGCCTGCTCGGCGTCGACCCGCCCTTCGCCGCGGATGGCCGCGATAAAGTCCCGCTTTATCCGCTGATCGTAATGGAAAACATCGGCGATGAGGATGGTATCGAGGTCACGGTAGATCTTCCCGGTGCGGACGTTCCGCTTCACGTCGTCCAGTATCTTATCGTGCGCCATGGAAAAATCGACTCTCGTGCTTTTTCCCGCGCACCCCGCGGCGATGATGAGCAGCAAGCCCAGAGCCAGAAAACGGACGTTCATTTTCATTTTCATGATTATAGGGATTTGCCGCAAGCTTATCAAATGTTGATTTGCATCCACCTATTTCCAGATAAGACGGTTTACCGGTATAGCCGTGACAGGCTCATGCGGCGGGAGCAACCCGGCGTTCTCCGGGGAATTTTACCGTCATTGCCCCGGCGGGAAGGCGATGGACTGTGTTAATATGAAGTTTCATTTATGGAGAACAATATGGTTACCCTGATCGCGATTGGCATCCTGCTGGCCATGGTTATTTCCAGTTCAATCAGAATCATATATCAATACCAGCGCGGCGTGGTGTTCTTCTTCGGCAAATACTTCGCCACCTACGACGGGGGGCTGAAACTGCTCCTCCCCGGCGTCATGACAATGGTGCGGGTGGATATGCGGATCATCGCCCTCGACGTGCCGGCGCAGGACATCATCACCCGCGACAACGTATCGATGGCGGTGAACGCCGTGGTGATGTACCGCGTGGTGGATGCCGAGAAAGCGGTGCTCACCGTGGGGGACTACCATTACAATACCTCGCTGATGGCCCAAACAACCCTGCGCGCCACCATCGGCCAGCACGAAATGGACGATGTGCTGGCGGATCAGGCGCAGCTTAACGCCCGCCTGCGGGAACTGCTGGACCAGCAGGCCGACCCGTGGGGCATCAAGGTGACCTCCGTCGCCATCAAACATGTGGACCTGCCGCAGGAAATGAAACGCGCCATGGCCAAACAGGCCGAGGCGGAACGCGAGCGCCGCGCCAAGATCATCAACGCCGAAGGCGAGCTGCAGGCGGCCGAAAAACTGCTGGCCGCGGCCGAGATGATGGGACGGCATCCTTCCACCCTGCAACTGCGCTATCTCCAAACGCTGAGCGAGATCGCCACCGAAAACAACTCCGTCACCATCTTCCCCGTCCCGATCGACATGATCAGTTCCTTCCTCAAAAACGCGCGGGCGGACAAGGATTGAGGCGGATCGCGGGGAATGAAGCGGTTCCTTAACGGAACGGTTGTTCCGTTCCTCGCGTACTGGTGGTTGTTGCTGACCTCAATCACGCTCCGCCCCCGCGTCTTCGGCGCCGATACGCAAAAGTACGCCTCCGAAAATCCCTGCATTTTCGTCTTCTGGCACAACCGCATCTTTTATATGCCGTGGCACCTGCGGCGGCAACGCAACCTCCACGCGCTGGTCTCCCCCAGCGGCGACGGCGAAATCATTCACGGCACGCTGCGGCTGTTCGGTTATTTCACCGTCCGCGGCTCGTCGTTCCGGCATGGGGCGCGGGCACTCATCGCCTTGGCCAGAAAACTCCGCGGGGGGGCAACCGCCGCCATGATCGCCGATGGCAGCCGCGGCCCGGCCCTCATCGCGCAGTCCGGCGCGATCTACCTGGCGAAACTCACCGGCCTCAAGATCGTGCCGTTGGCGTGGGGAGCCGAATGGAAAAAGAATCTCAACTCGTGGGATAAAACCATCTTCCCCCTCCCCTTCTCCCGCGTGAATGTGGTTTACGGCGATCCGATTGAAGTCCCGAAAGACATCACGAAGGAAGGAATGGAGGATAAACGCAAGGAACTGGAGGCGGCTCTGCTGCGGGTGACCGCGGAGGCGGACGGTTTTTCGGGATGATCCTTTACAATCTCACATTGCTATTGGCGATGCCGCTCATCATCCCCTTTCTCCTCTGGCGCTTTGTCACCGGCAAAGAGACCGCCGAAAGCCTCCGGCAAAAATTTGGCGCATACCTTTTTGAAAACCCGCCCACCGGCGGCATCTGGATACACGCCGTCTCCGTGGGGGAAACCAACGCCGCCGTGCCGCTGGTGGAGCTGCTGGCCCGAAGCCAAAAACGCCCCATCGTCTTCTCCGTCAGCACCCAAACCGGGATGAAGGTGGCCCAAACCCGCCTTGCCGGGAAAGCATTTTGCGTCTATTTCCCCTTTGATTTCCCCTTCGCGGTGGCGCGCGCCCTCGTCCTCTTCGCCCCCGCCGCCGCGGTTTTCATGGAAACGGAGATATGGCCCAATTTTATGCGCCAAGCCCGCCGCCGGGGGGTGAAAACCGTGCTGATAAACGGGCGGATATCCGACCGCTCCTTCGGCAACTATCGGCGAATGAAACGGTTCCTCGGCCCCGTGTTGCGCGATTTCGACCTGCTGCTGATGCAATCGGCCGACGATGCCGGACGGATCACCGCGTTGGGGGCGTTACCCGGGGCGGTGCGTGTTGGCGGCAACATAAAATTCGACCGCCCGTTGCCAGACCTTTCAGAAAAGCAAACCATCGCCGCCGGATTCGGCCTGCCGGAAAACATCCCCGCCGTCATCTTCGCCAGCACCCATCCGGGGGAAGATGCGATATTCTGCCGTGTAACAAAGGAGCTGATCGCCGAGGGGCTTTCCCTCTTCCCGGTCATCGTGCCACGCCATATCGAACGGGCGCAAAAAGTGGCGGCGCTCTGCCGCGAGGCGGGCTTTCTCCCCCGGCTGCGAACCGAGAGGGACACCGGCGGCGGCCTCCTTATCCTCGACACCATAGGCGAGTTGGCCCGGCTTTACGGCGGCGCGGCGATAGCCGTGATGGGTGGAAGCTTTGTTCCCCACGGAGGGCAAAATCCGCTGGAGCCGGCCGGATGGGAAGTGCCGGCCGTCTTCGGCCCGCACATGGAAAATTTCCGCGAAATCTCCTCCCTTTTCCTGAACGCCGGGGCGGCCGTCAGCGCAGCCGATGCCGACGCGCTGAAAGACGCTCTCCGCCGCTGGCTGCGAAACCCCGCCGCCGCCCGCGAGGCGGGAGCGCGCGGGCGGGAGCTTTTAATCCAAAACAGCGGCGCCCTGCAAAAAACCGCCGCCGCCATAGATAGTTTATTACAATAAGGGGCATATGACAAACCTTGAGGCGCTCAAAAAACGCGCACACCGGGCGCCGCTCTCCAAACTGGCGGGAGACGCATCGGGACGCGAATACTTCCGCCTTTGGATGGAGGGACACACCCCCGAAAGCGCCGTGATGATGAACGTGCATCACCCGTTTGATGCCGCCACGGACGACTGGCTGGTGATGCGCTCTTACCTTGACGAATGCGGCGCGCGGGTACCGCGGCTTTACTGGGCCGAGCCGGAACAGGGAACGCTCTACATCGAGGACGGCGGCGACCGCCTGCTGGAGCATCATGTAAAAAACGCCTCGTGCGAAGAGGTGCTGGAGGCCTATCACGCGGCTCTTGACCTGCTGACGCTCATGCAGGTTGAGGGAACCAAACGGCTCACCCCGCAACACCCCGCGGCGGGACGCAGTTTTGACGGCGCGAAGTACCTCTGGGAGCTTGACTTTTTCGCCGAACACTTTTTGGGCGGCTTGCGCAAGAAAACCTTCTCCGGAACCGAACGGGCGCGGCTGCGCGAATTCTTCGCCGCCCTGATAGCCCCCATCCTCAAGGAGCCGCTCTGGTTCACCCACCGCGACTACCACTCCCGCAACCTGCTGATGGATCACCGCGGCTACATCGTGCTCGATTTTCAGGATGCCCGCATGGGGCCGCTGCAATACGACCTCGCCTCGCTCCTTTTCGACAGCTATGTAAAACTGGGCGACGCCTTCCGCGACGAACTGTTCCACCACTACGTCGACGCGCTGGACCGCGCCACCGGCACGGCGGCAAACCGGCGGACTTTTTACTGGATGTTTCTGCGGGTGGCGCTGCAACGCAACCTCAAAGCGCTGGGAACCTTCGGTTTCCAGACGTCGCGGAAAGGAAACGGCCTCTACCTCCGCTTCGTGCCGGACACGGTGGGCTACGTCCGCCGCAATCTTCCGCTTTTTGAAGACCTCTCCCCCTGGGCCGATTGGGTCATTTCCTTATTGGACGAGTAGTGCGATAATAACCGGCCTATGCCCAAGATAAACATTAAACGGATCGGCGTGGTGGCAAAACCGCAAAGCGCCCTCGCCCGCGAGGCCATCACCAAGGTGCTGAAATGGGGAAAACGCCGCAAGGTGGAAATCCTGCTGGACCGCACCGCCGCCAAGGTGGCCAAAGAATTCAAGACCGAAGGAGTGGAACATGCCAAGCTGCTCACCTCCATCGACGCACTCATCGTGCTGGGCGGGGACGGCACCTTTCTGGGGGCCGCCCGCATGGCCACTGCGTACAACATACCCTTGTTGGGGGTGAACCTGGGAAGCCTCGGCTTCATGACCGAAGTGGCGCTGGAAGAGATCGATACGGCGCTGGATGAAATGTACGAAGGGCAATATGACACCGAAGAGCGCATGATGCTGGACCTCAAAATAGAAAACGACAAGGGAACCCGCCGCGAAGTGGCGCTCAACGAAATCGTTTTCAGCGGCGGCCATGCGGCCAAAATGGTGGAGCTCACCGTATCGGTCAACGGCCAGCATGTGACCACCTACCGCGCCGACGGCCTCATCATCTCCACCCCCACCGGCTCCACCGCCTACGCGCTCTCGGCCGGCGGGCCGATACTCTACCCGACCATCGAGGCGATCCTGATATGCCCCATTTCCCCCCACACCCTGACCAACCGGCCGATTGTGGTGCCGCATAATTACATTATGGAAATAGACATCAGCCCCCGGCAGGAAATAGTCGTCGCCACGCTCGACGGGCAGATCACCATCGAAGTGAACAAGCTGGATCATATAACCGTGTCGCGCTCGGCCAATACCACCCGCGTTGTGAAAGTGCCGGAGCGTACCCATTTCGACACATTGCGCAGTAAACTGGGGTGGGGAGGAGCCGCCGCGAATCATGGCAGAACCGATAGATAATTCGGCCACCAAAGAGGTGGTCCGGCAACTGGTGCCGTTTCTCTCCCGCAAGGGAATACCGATCACGCCGGAGAACTACCGCATCTGGTTCGAGTATTTTCTCGGCCGCAAGGAAGAGATCAAAAAAACGCTGGACGAAATGCTGGAGTCCGACACTGTTTTCACGTCGGAGGTCAGCGAAGGGCTTTACAAAAGGTTTTTCGTGCGCGACCTCGTCGAAGAAGACACCCAAAAGCTCAGAATAGAGATGGAAACGGCCGACAGCGTCAGCCGCAAGGCGAGCGAACTGATCGTCAACATCATGAAGGACATCCTGGGATCCGCCGAAAACACCAGTATGTACGGCGACAAACTCAAAGGCTACATGGACGACATGGACAAAGCCAACCGGCTGGAAGACGTGCAGAACGTGCTCAAAAACGTGCTGCGCGACACGCGGGAAACCGCCACCCAGACCTTTACCGTCCACAAAAAACTGGAAAACGGCAGCGAAGAATTGGAAACGCTCAACGCCGCCCTGGTCAGCGCCCGCATGGAGGCCCGTACCGACAACCTCACCACTCTCGCCAACCGCCGCGCCTTCGACGAAAAGATGGCCGAGACCGTTGAACTGGCGCGGCAGGGACGCCCCTTCTGCCTGCTGATGCTGGACATCGACCACTTCAAAAAGTTCAACGACGAATGCGGCCACCTGATCGGCGACAAGCTGCTTCGGCATGTGGCGAAGGAAATACGGGGGGCATGCCCCTCCAACGCCACACCCTGCCGCTACGGCGGCGAGGAATTCGCGGTGATCTTTTCCGGCCCGTTCGATGCCGCCGCGGCCGCGGCCGAGAAAATCCGCAAGGCCATCGAGGAAATCGCCTTCACCGTGCGCGGCAAAGATATCGATGTCACCATTTCCATCGGCCTCGCGTCGATACGGAAGGACGATCCGGTCAAAGACGTAATCGCCCGGGGCGATGCCGCCATGTACCTCGCCAAGAAGAGCGGCCGCAACAACGTGAAAACCGAAAAGGATCTGCCGGCCGGTGCTTAAGGCGCTCTCCATAAAAAATATCGGCATCATCACCGGCCTCTCCGTTGAGTTCGGCGAAGGGCTCAACATCCTCACCGGCGAAACCGGCGCGGGCAAATCGATGGTTCTCTCGTCACTCAACCTGGTGCTGGGGGGGCGCGCCGACAACGACACCGTCCGTCAGGGCGAGGACAACGCGCTGGCCGAAGCGGTCTTCGACGCCGCGCGGCTGAAAGCGGCCCTTAAAACGCTCGAAGCGCAGGGCATCTTCGCGCAGGATGGCGAGCTGATAGTCCGCCGCACACTGCAAAAAGAGGGTAAAACCAAGGCGCTCGTCAACGGCTGCCAACTCAACGTATCCGACTTAAAAACCGCGGGCGAAAGCATGGTCGATATCCACGGCCAGCACGAGCACCAATCGTTGCTGAACAAGGACACGCATCTCGACTGGCTGGACGGCTACCTCGCGCTGGAAGACGAGCGCGGCGAAACCGCCGCCCTGGGAGCTGACGCGCGCCGCCTCGAATCGGCGCTGAAGGAAACAATCCGCCGCCAGCGGGAAAGCGAGGCGCAGCGCGAGTTCCTGCAATTCAAGCTGGACGAACTGGAAAAAGCGGCGCTCAAGGAAAATGAAGAAGCGGTGCTTGAAACCGAACTCAAGCGCCTTGCCGGGGCGGAAAAGCTGCGCGAAAGCGGCGCGAAAGTTTTTAATGACCTTTACGACGGCGAATCGAATGCAAGCGGCACACTGGGCGAAGCGGCCAAAGAGATGGACAAGCTCAAGGCCATCGATCCCTTTTTTGAAAAATACGCCGCGCTGTTCAAAGACATCGCCGCGCAGGTTCAGGAAGCGGCGCTGGAGGTCAACTCTTTCTGCACCGGCATCGAGGACGATCCGGCCCGGATGGAAGAAGTGGAATCGCGCCTCGCGCTCATCGAAAAGCTCAAACGCAAGTACCGCACCGATCTGGCCGGCCTCGTGAAGATGGCCGCCGAAGCGCGGAAAGAACTCGACGGTATCGAGTTTGCCGAGGAAGACCGGAAAAAACTGGAAGCGGAACTCGCCGCCGCGCGGAAAAAGCTGCAAGAAAAAGCCGCCACGCTGCACAAAAAGCGCGTCAAGGGAATCGCCGCTTTCAAAAAAGAGGTGGCGAAGGAACTGGCCGACCTCAATATGGCCGGCGCGCGATTTGAGGTGGAAATCACGCTGGCCGAAGATGCCGATGGCCTTGATCTGGACGGCAAAAAGACAAAAGTTTTCGCGCACGGATTCGGCGAGTTCCAGTTTCTCATCAGCGCCAACGAAGGGCAGGAGCCGCGCCCGCTGATCAAAATCGCGTCGGGCGGCGAAGTATCGCGCGTGATGCTGGCCCTGAAAACCGCCATCGGCAAGGTGCAGCCGGTGCCGGTGCTGGTGTTCGACGAAATCGACACCGGCATCGGCGGCAAGACCGCCGACATGGTCGGCGAAAAGCTGAAGAAGCTGGCGAAGAGCTGTCAGATCATCTGCATCACCCACCTGCCCCAAATCGCGCGGCAGGCCGACCACCATTATGTGGTGGAAAAAAAGAGCGTGAAAGGCCAGACCACCGTGAACATCCGCAAGCTGGACGACGACGGCCGCGTGGAAGAGTTGGCGCGCATGGGCGCCGGCAAAACCATCACCGACGCCGCCCGCGAACACGCCAAAGAACTGATAAAAAAATAACCAAGCGACGTCCCAATATGGGATGGATGTTAATCTCTTATCAAAAGGAATCAATAATGGCTGAAGAAATCGCGATACTAGGGACGAGCAAGGGAACCATCAAACTGAAGTTTTACGAAGACGACGCGCCGGGTCATGTGGCGAACTTTAAGGAGCTGGCGCAAAAGGGATTCTATGACGGCACCACTTTTCACCGTGTCATCCCCGGCTTCATGATTCAGGGAGGCTGCCCGAATACGAAGGAAGATTACGAAACGCGCCACGCCCACGGCACCGGCGGACCCGGCTACCAAATCCCCGCCGAGTTCAACGACCGCCCCCACAACCGCGGCACCCTCTCGATGGCCCGCGCGCAGGACCCGGATAGCGCCGGATCGCAATTCTTCATCTGCGTTGCCCCGGCCCGCTTCCTCGACAAGCAGTATTCCGCCTTCGGCGAAGTGATCGAGGGGATGGAAGTGGTGGACGCCATCGTGAGCGCCCCGCGCGACGCGCGCGACAACCCGAAAGAAAAGATCGAGATGATCAAAGTCTCAATCGTCGAAGCCTGAAATTACCTGGATAGGGAACGGGAGATATTATCTGAATTTCTGTCATGCCGGACACCGATCCGGCACCTAGAAATATTATCGAAGCTTCCCTCATCGGCCCGAGGGGCCGAAATCTCTTGGCCCTTACGGGCCAATGGAAGGCACGATTGCCTCCCCTACCGGGGAAAATAGGGAGAGCTTTGATAATATGCTGGATCCCCGCCTGCGCGGGGATGACAGGGAAATGGCTAGAGCTTGCGTTCGTGGATGGTCTGGAGCTTGGTGATCATGTACTCCTTCGGCCCGGACGGGAGCACAACCTTGAATTCGTCATCCACCCTCTTCCCCATGATCGCCTTCCCGATGGGAGCGGCAATGGAGATCTTGCCGTTCGGCACATCGACGAGATCCGCCACCACCAGTTCATAGGTGACGGTCTGGCCGCTGTTGAGGTCTTCCAGCGTGACCACGCTGAACAGGCCGGCGACATCCCGCGAAATCTTTGTGAGATCAATGGAGCGCATCGCTTTTATCCGTTCGACGATCTGCGCGCCGCGCGACTCGAAGTTGCGTTTCTTCTCGCGGGCGGCGTGGTACTCGGCGTTTTCCTTGAAGTCGCCCAGTTGCGCGGCCTTGTTGATTTCGTTCGGAATATCCCGCGCAAGCGCCTTCTTGATTTCGGTCAGTTCCGCTTCGAGTTTCTTTATCGCTTCATCAAACATCGTTTGTGCCTCGTTCAGGTTGAAATCAGTGACTGCCCAAAAATTGTACCAAAAAACAGCGCCTATTCCAGTTTTTCTTTGAGGTGGTGCAGATAGTTGAGCGCGTCGAGCGGGGTCATGTTGTCGATGTCGGTTTCCCGCAGGCCTTCCACCACCGGGTGAATGGGAGCGGTGAAAAGCGGCACCTGAAGCCCCTCCCCCATGTCGGCCCCCTTCAGCGCGGGCCTGCCATCGGCATCGAGCTCCATTTTTTCCAATTGTTTCAAAACCGCCTTTGCCCTCTTGAGCACCTCTTTCGGCAAACCGGCCAACCGCGCCACCTGTATGCCGTAACTTTTGTCGGCCGGCCCCGGCTCCACCTTGCGCAAAAAGACCAAACGCTCCCGCTGCTCCTTTACCGTAACGTTGTAGTTCGCCACGCCCGGCTCGGTGAACGCCAGATCGGTCAGCTCGTGGTAATGCGTGGCAAAAATGGTGCGGGCCTTCAGCCGCGCCAAAAATTCCGCCACCGCCCAGGCGATGGAGATGCCGTCGAACGTGCTGGTGCCCCGTCCTATTTCGTCCAGAATGACCACCGAGCGGCCGGTCGCGTTGTTCAAGATGTTCGCGGTCTCCACCATCTCCACCATGAACGTGGAAAGCCCTTTTTGCAGGCGGTCCTGCGCGCCGACGCGGGTGAAGATGCGGTCGGCGATGCCGATACGCGCGCTCTTGGCCGCGACGTATCCCCCCATCTGCGCCATGAGGACGGCAAGCGCCACCTGCCGCAGATACGTGGACTTGCCTGCCATGTTGGGGCCGGTAATCACCATCAGGCGTTCGCGCTCCCCTTCCATCGCGATGTTGTTCGGCACGAAGTTCTCTTCCGTCATCAACCGCTCGATGACCGGGTGGCGGCTCTCCTCCAGCGCCAGTTCATCGGTATCCAGCATCTCCGGGGCGCAATAGCCGTAGAGCCGCGCCCCTTCGGCCAACGCCGATGCCACATCAAGCCGCGCGATGACGCCGGCGGCGCCCCGCACCCGCTTGATGTAACCGGCGGCGGCGGCGCGGAGTTCTTCCACCAGCTTCGCTTCAAGCTGCTTGGCGCGTTCGTCGGAGCTCAGCAGCTTTTCCTCTATCTCTTTCAGCTCCGGGCTGACAAACCGTTCGCAATTTACCAGCGACTGCTTGCGGATGTAGTTCGCGGGCGCTTTGTCGATATTCCGGTGGGTGATCTCGATGTAGTAGCCGTAGATCTTGTTGTAGCCGACCTTGAGGGTGCTGATACCGGTCGCCGCGCGTTCTTTTTCTTCCAGCTTGCGGATGGATTCTGTCGCGTTATCGCGGAAGCCGCGCAATTCGTCCAGTTCCTTGCTAAACCCCTCGCGCATGAATCCGACATCCTTGAACGTGGCGGGATGCGAGGGGGAAACCGCGCGGTCCAGAAGGTCGGCCAGTTCCGCCACATCATCCCACTCCGCTAAAATCGCGGCTATCGCATAACCCGGCAGTTTCGCCGCCTCTTCCCGCAATGCGGGGAGCGCCGCCAAAGACCGCTGGAGCGATGAAAAATCGCGCGGGTTAAAGCTCTTTCCCGCAATGCGGGTGATGGCGCGTTCGAAGTCGTCCACATTGGCAAGCCGCGCGCGGAAATTTTCGGCGGTGGACGGATCACTGAAAAAAGCGGTAACCGCCGCCTGACGTTGCAATATTGTTTCGCGGTCTTTGAGCGGCTTCACCATCCACTCGCGCAACAGCCGCCCCCCCATCGCCGTCCGGGTTTTATCCAGCACCGCCACCAGCGTGCCGTCCACGCTCCCCTCGCCGATGTTTTGCAATATCTCCAGGTTGCGCAGCGTGGCGGCGTCCAGCTCCATCTCGCCGCCGCTCTTCACCCAGCGGATGGTGTGAAGCGACGCCAGTACCTCGGCGGCATTCTTCTTTACATAGTGGACAATGCCGCCCGCCGCGCTCACGGCGAGGCCGCGCCCGTGCAGGCCGAACCCTTCAAGGGTGCTTACATCAAACTGTTCTTGCAGGCGGCGCGTGGATTCATCGGTGTCGAACGCGAGGAAATCGAGTTTCTCGACGCGATAGTCGCCGAGCATTTCAAGCAGGCCGCCCCCCGCGTCGTGCGGCACCAGCACCTCTTTCGGCATCAGGCGGGCCAACTCGTCCATCAACGCGTCGACGGCGCGGGGACCTTCAAACTCCCGCGCGGTAAAGTTGCCGGTGGAAAGGTCGGCGGCGGCAAATCCGATCCCCTTCTCCCCCGGCGCGACGGCGGCGAGGAAGTTTGAACTCTTTTCGTCCAGCAGCCAGTCCTCGGTGAGCGTGCCGGGCGTTACCACGCGGACAACCTCGCGTTTGACGATCCCTTTCGCCAACGCCGGGTCTTCCATCTGTTCGCAGATGGCGACTTTCTGGCCGTGCTTCACCATTTTGCCGAGGTACGCTTCCAGCGCGTGATACGGCACGCCGCACATCGGGGTTTTTTCTTTTCCGTCGGCCCCCTTATCGCGGCTGGTGAGCGCGATGTTCAGGATGCGGCTGGCCGCCACCGCGTCTTCAAAAAACATCTCATAAAAATCCCCCATGCGGAAAAAGAGCACGCAGTCCGGGTAGTTTTTCTTTATCGCCATATACTGGCGCATGAGGGGGGTGAGTTGACTCATTTTTTATAATTTACAACAAAACTGCGGGGATATCTGGGATAACTCATTTAAGTCCGAGATGTATGCCGCCGCATCCGGCGCACAGTTCGATGGCTGTAAATTCTTCGGAATTATCCACACTATTCCCCCTCCCCTTCCATCTCCGCCGGTTCCACCGTTCCATGTTTTTCAAATAGATTAGCCGGCATCGACCAGACGTTCAACGTCTTATGTCCATCCCATATCCGCTGCTTGTTGTCCCCGCCCAGCTTCCTCAACATCGGCGTCAAATCCCTCGACGACAAGCTCTTAAATCCATGCGAAGCGAGATAAGCCGCAAAATCCTTTAACTGGAATTGATACCCCACATCACGGGACAGGAACGCCCGGCCCAATGTGATTTCATTAACTTTGCGGGCCGGATTCTTGGTGAAAAACTGTTCCAGCAAATAACGAAATTTGTAGTTGTCGGTGATGTCATTCAAGTCGTCAACAAACTGTTCAGGCGGAACATCCTTTACCTGATTTAATTTGTCCACGATAAGATTTCTCCATGCATCCTTATTCATTTGGGCTGGCAGAAACCTTAACTGCTCCATGCAGATTGCGCTGAACTTTTTAAAATTCATGAGATCGTCAGCAGTCAGCCTAATTGCCTTTCCCTCATGTTTCACTAGCCATGGATACTGCACATCCGTTGTTGGCTTTAAAGTAGCGAGCATGCTTGAAAGAGTCTCATCAATATCAAGATTCTTAGACACCTCCACGCTATCAGGCTTTTTCTTTGGAACTGCTGTATGTCTGCAAATACCCAATTCGTAAAGAAATTTGGCTGTTAAAAGAAAGTCGCCGGAAACATGTTTTTCTTTGCCCAAAAGCAGTGAAAAAGAGGCCGCCACGGCATCATCGTCGGTGCGGGAGATATCCAGTGTAAGAAACCGGCGTTTTGCCCAATTCCCAGACATTAGCGGCAAATAAAACCACCATAATAAGCCGTTTGTTAGAATGGCAAGTTCAATACCCTCCTGGAAGGAATACTGCAAAATCTGTTCTTCATGTTCTGACAAATCAATTCCCGACTTTTTTACCTCGATAAAAACCTTTTTGCTCCCGTTTACAATTAGAGCGAAATCAACCCGCTTACTGCCAATTGTATGTTCAGGATGCACTTCATTAGGTTCATGAGTATTCCAGCCCAATTTGCTGAAAAAGGGAAGAATCACCGTCTGCTTGATCGCGGCCTCATTAAGACCTGTCAAATCTCGAGCTTTCAATCCAGAGATAAAACCTGAAAACTCCTGAATATTGCTTGCAGCATGTTCCATGTCGTAGGATTCCTTATCGAGCAGGTTGCCGCATAAGCAACGGGAGACAGTTCTTAAAATAGCCCGAACGATCTATCTCCTTATCATTAAAAAATTCCAGATACGGCTTAATACCCGGTACGGCAACAAAGGCAGTTTTATTTTGAAGAATATACCACCCCCTAAATAAGTGTATTAATGGAACATTTTCACCAGACAATTTTTCATATAATTCTCCCGCCTCCCAAACAATAAATTCGGTTTGTTTCGGACTAAAACCTAACACCGTGTTTGGGTCTCTATCCGCATGTTTGAAATAATTCTCGGCTTCTTTGAGCTTATCAAGAAACTCTTTTTGCATTTCAGGCACAATCAGTTTAGTTAATTCTTCCCTCCAAGAAAATTCATTACCCGGTTGCTTATTTATGTCTCTCATAACATTGCATGCCGCCGCCGCAAGTGTGTGGATTGAAACTTCATCGCCACGATGGAAATAAAGTTCTATCGCGGTTTCAAGCTGTCTTTTTGCAGCATCAATCTTGGATATTTCAAGTTTTGACATACGCCTAGTATTCCACAATGCCCACTAAGTGGCAAAGCCATCCACCAGCGCGGCATAGGTGGTGTCGAGGTGCTGCGGCATCACTTTTGTTTCGCCGATGACCGGCATGAAATTGCAGTCGCCGCTCCAGCGGGGAACGATGTGCATGTGCAGATGGTCGTCGATGCCCGCGCCCGCCACTTGGCCGAGGTTCATGCCAATGTTAAAACCGTTCGGCTTGAACGCAGCGCCCAGCACCGCCACGCATTTTTGGGTGAGCGTCATCATTTCGGCATTCTCTTCAGGCGTCTGCTCGTCCAGCAGGGATATGTGGCGGTACGGCACCACCATCATGTGACCGTTGTTGTAAGGATAAAGGTTGAGAATGACGAAACAGAGTTTGCCGCGATGCAGGATGAGGCGTTCCTTGTCGCCATCCGTTTTTGCATCAACGCAGAAAACGCAGCCCCCGGCTTTTTTATCGGGATCGAGGATATACTTCATCCGCCACGGCGCCCATAATGTGTCCATTGTGTTCTCCCCAAATCAAGTGCGAAGCGGTTGGCCCTCATGGGCCAATGTACATGCTAAGAGCATGTACCCACCAGAGAAAATAATAAGAGCTTGGATAATATTTCTGGGTGCCGGGTCAAGCCCGGCATGACAGGGATGGAGCAATCCGATCATTATCATTTCTTTCCCCGTTTGTAACCGATGTCCATAAGTTTGCGCTGCAAGGCGGCCATCGCGTGGGCCTCTTTCGCGCTCCGTTCGTGGTCGTGCCCCAACAGGTGCAGAATGCCGTGCAGCAACAGGAAAAAACATTCCTTCTCATACGACCATCCCGCCAGCCGCGCCTGCCGCCGCGCCACGGGAACCGACACCGCCACATCCCCCAGCATGGCCGGGCCGGGCGCATCGCCCGCCGGGAATGAAAGCACGTCGGTGGTTTTGTTTTTGCCGCGGTAGCGCCGGTTGAGCCGCTTCATTTCGGCGTCGCCGGTGAAGAGAACGGAAAGCTCCCCTTGCGGCTCAGCCAATGCGGCGAAGATTGGGGCCAGTCTTTTCCGGAGGCGGCTTAGGTTCGGACCCTTCACCCCCGGTCTTGCGGTCATCGTCAGCGTCGTCTTCATCCTTATCCCCCGGATATTCGATCCTGTAGTGGAATATACCGTGGAGGATGCGCACAAAGCTATCGCCAATTTTATTGAGATCGTGCAGCGTGAGGTGCGATTCGTCAAGCTGGCCGCTGACGAACTTGTCGTTGATGATTTTGGAAACAAGCGCCCGCAGGCGTGACGACGTGGGGTTTTTCAGCGTGCGCGACGAGGCCTCCACTGCGTCGGCCAGGGCCACGATGGCGCTCTCGCGGCTTTGCGGCTTGCGGCCGGGATAGCGGAAGTTCTGCTCGCTGATGGCCGCGCCCTCCTGCTCCTTCGCGCGGTGATAGAAATACTGAATCACCTGTGTACCGTGATGTTCGGCGATTATGTCCTGTATCTGCGGGATGAGCCGGTATTCGCGCGCCCACTCCAGCCCTTTGGTGACGTGGGAAGTGATGATGAGTACGCTCATGTAGGGGGTCAGGCTGTCGTGCCGGTTTACCCCTTCGCGCTGGTTTTCGATGAAATATTCCGGCTTGTGCATTTTGCCGATGTCGTGGAAATAGGAACCGACGCGGGCCAACAGCGGGTTCGCCCCTATGACCTCGGCGGCGTCTTCGGCCAGATTGCCCACCACGATGCTGTGGTGATACGTGCCGGGCGCCACCATGGCCATCCGCGCCAGCAAAGGGTGGTTGAGGTCCTGCAACTCCAGCAATCTGATGTCCGAGACCACCGGGAACCAGCTTTCGATGAGCGGCGGCAACGCCAGCGTGAGCGCCACCACGAACATCCCGCCCAGAATGGCGAAGAGCATGTTGTTGAGGCATTCGGCGGTGAAAAACGCGCCGTCGGCCATTTCCAGCACCGCGATGGCGGCGATGGCGGCGGCGATGAGCCGCACCCCGGCCTTCCAGACATCCGAACGGCGCTTGATGTGCCCCACATGGAACACCGCCACCAGCCCGGTGAAAAACGAAAAGAAGATGAAATCCGGCGCCGGATTGAAAATAATCCCCGCGGAAAGCGAGACGAGTATCACCAGTATCATCGCCACCTCGCGCGTGAAAAAGATGGCCCCCATCAGCGGCACGAAAGCGAACGGCGCGGCGTAGAGGTACGAATCGAGCGCGATATCGGGGTTGTGCGCGGAGAAGACCCCGGCCAGCGTGTGAAATATCCGGAGCAGCAACGCCTGCGTGATGAAAAAAAGCCCCAGCAACGCCACGTTGGAGCGCCGTGCGGCGAATTCCCCCATGTAATTTTTCATGTAAAACGCCGTGGCCGCGATAATCAGCATCAGGAAGGCGGCCGACGCGGCCCCCGCCTGCGCGCTCCCCCCCGCCGCGAGGCCGCGCTTGAGGCCCGCGACCTTGATGAGGTGATCGGGCGTGACGCGCTCCCCTTCGCGCAGGAGCAGTTCCCCCTTCTGAATGCGGTATTGCACCGGCGCCACCGCATCGACGGCGCTCTTGCGCATATCCATCGTCATCATCCGGTTATAGGCCATATTCGGCCCCAGAAAGCCCGCCGTCATCTCCTCCACGGCGCGTTGCAGCGAAAGCGGCTGCGCCATCATCATCTCGCCCAACCGCCGCCGCGCGAAAGCCTGCGCCCCTTTGAGATCCATCACGTCGCGGTAATCCACCTTGCCCAGCCGCGCACCGGTTTCGGCGTCCACCGTATCGATTCCCCCCTTGGCGGTGACGGGCATGATATCCTTCTGCGGCACGATCCCCCCCTGCATCGCCTCGGTCAGCACGGCGGCGAGCCACTCGGCTATCAGCGGACGGTAGTGGTTGGCGCGCAACATGGCGAGCGTTTCAGGGGAGAGCATCTCAAGCCCCAGCGTGTCGCGGAACTGCCGCTCCAGCGCCGCGAAACGGGGAGCCGCCTCGAACTGCCGCAGCGCCTCGTGGTTCGCCGCGCGGCGGGCGGCGGCTTCGCCGCCCAAGGGAGTGACATCCATCGCCTCCCGCTCGTCGATCTCTTTCATCACGGCCTTATAGGGCTGGGGAAGGTTTTTCAGGTAGCCCTGCTTCATCGCCCCGAATGCGTTCCGGATGCGGCCCGTGGCGGCCTTGAGCGGCGCGGTGTCGAGCATGTAAACGTCACGAACCTCTTCCTGGGCGCGTGTGCGCCGGGCTTCGGTGCCGGCGGCGTCGTCGATTACCTGGTCGCGCGGGGCATAGATGTTGCGCCGCGCGATTTCCCCTTCGCGGTACTCTTCGGTGGCCACCCGGTTCGGCTTTATGAATATTGCCAGTCCCGTGCAAAACACCGCCAGCAGCACCGCGGTGTGGAAGCGTTTATTGCCGGCGAAAAAATCGGCCAAGCCGTCCCGCAGGTTTTCCACCAGCCTGCCGCGCCCCTGAAAAACCTTCTTCAGTTCTTCGATCCCTTTACTGGGGGGAGGCGGGGTTTGGGGGGGATTTGACGCGCCGCTATTCTCCGGCATGATCCCCCTTCTCCCGCGCGTTTTGTTCCTCGTGTATCTCGTAAGCGCCGATGATTTTCTCCACCAGCGAATGGCGCACCACGTCCCTCTTGCTGAAATAAACGATATCGATCCCTTCGATGCCGGCAAGCACCTTTTCCGCCTGCACCAGGCCGCTGCCCCGGCCGCGCGGCAGGTCTATCTGCGTGACGTCGCCGGTGATGGCCGCCTTGCTGTTGGCGCCCAGCCGCGTGAGGAACATCTTCATCTGCTCCGTGGTGCAGTTTTGCGCCTCATCGAGGATGATAAAGGAATCGTTGAGCGTGCGTCCCCGCATATAGGCCAGCGGAGCCACTTCTATCTGGCCGTGCTCCATCATGGCGGCCAGCTTGTCCGGCCCCAGCAGCTCGTACATGGCGTCATAGAGCGGCCGCAGGTACGGGGTGATCTTTTCGTTAAGATCGCCGGGAAGGAAGCCGAGGCTCTCCCCCGCCTCCACCGCCGGGCGGGTGAGAACGATGCGGCTGACCTTCTTCTTCAACAGGTCGGAAACCGCCACGGCCATTGCCAGATAGGTCTTGCCGGTGCCGGCCGGCCCCACCCCGACCACCACATCGGTGTGCGTGAGTGAATAAATATAGCTCCGCTGCGCCAGGGTGCGCGGCACCACCGCCTTGCGGACGGTCTGAACGCGAACCTCGCCGGAGAAAATCTCCGCCACCGAAATGATGCCGCGGTTTTCGTGAAAATACCGGGAAATGAACCTCAGGTCGTCGTTGCCGACCTCCGTTCCCCGCTCGATCAGCTCGTTGAGCTGCCCCAGCAGATCGGCCGCCCGCAACGCTTCGGCCGGCGCGCCGGTGATGAAGATGGAATCGTTGCGCGCCACGATGCTCACCTGGAAAAGCCGTTCGATGGTTCTCAAGCGGTCGTCGTTGACCCCGCAGATTTCGCGAAAGTGCGAAAAATGGGCGATCTCGACGGTGCGGCGTTCGGCGGCCTCGCCGCCAACGGCTTGGTGGCCGGCGCTAATTATCGGCCTCCCGCGGTGGAATGGGGGATGCCGGACGCAGGAGGGGCCAAAAACGGGAAACTTGCGGCACTCAATTGCGTTCTCATCATCCGGTTATTTCAGCGGCAATTATACCATAGGACAAGAAATGGCAACGGAAACGGGATAAACTTCTTTGAAAGGACGCGGGCGGGCGGAGTAGAATGACGGCATGAATTACCTGATCATCGGCGGCGGCGTGGCCGGAACAACGGCGGCGAAGGCCATACGGAAGCTCGACCCGTACGGCGCGCTCACCATCGTCACCGGCGAGCCGTATCCCTTCTACAGCCGGATACGCCTGATCGATTTCCTCGCGGGAGACCTCAAGCCGGAACAGCTTTTCCTCAAAAAACCGGAGTGGTACGGCGAACAGGGGATCACCCTGCGCACGAACGCCCGCGCGGTGAAGATCAACCCCGCCCTCAAAACCGTAACCCTGGAAGGGGGCGAGGATCTCCCCTACGGCAAATTGCTGATCGCCACCGGCGCGACGCCGTTCATCCCGCCGATACCCGGCGTGCAGCGGCCGGGGGTCTTTTCGCTCCGCACGATGGCCGACGCGATACGGATCGTGGAATACGCCAAAACACACCGCGCGGTAACCATCATCGGCGGCGGCCTGCTGGGGCTGGAAGCGGGAAGCAACCTCATCAAAGCGGGCTGCACGGTGAACGTGGTGGAATTTTTCCCCCGCCTGCTGCCGCGCCAGATGGACGCGGCCGGCGCGGCGGTGCTGCAACGGCGGCTGGAATCGATGGGGTTCCGCTTCCACCTCGGCGCGAAAACAAAGGAAATAACCGGCGGCGACGGCGTATCCGGCGTGACGCTGGAAGACGGGACGAACATCCCCTGCGGCATGGCGCTGATCTCCGCCGGCATACGGCCGGACACGGCGCTGGCGATGACCTCCTCCGCCATCAGCGCCACCCCCTACCAGTCGGCGATACGGCATCCCGGCATCACCCTCAACAAGGGAATCGTGGTGAACGACCGGATGGAGACCGGCATCCCGAACATCTACGCGGCGGGTGACCCGATAGAGTTTTTCGGCGTTTCGTACGGCATCTGGCCCGCCGCCGAAAAGCAGGGGGAGATCGCCGGGAACAATATGGCCGGCGGCAAAGACCGCTATGCGGGAACCACCATAAGCAACACCCTCAAAGTCGCCGGGGTGAGCCTCACCGCCGCGGGGGATATCGACGCGGACGGCAAAGAGCAATCAATCGTGGCGGAAACCGGCTCCGCCTACCGGAAGCTGGTGCTGAAAAACAACCGGATCATCGGCGCGATTTTTTACGGCGACACGGCGGGCCAGCAAAAGGTGCTGGCGGCCATCAACGGCGGGAAGGATGTATCGGCGCTGTTGGACGCGTTGCGGGCGGGGAATTTTGACAAGCTTTGACCGGCGGTGAACCCTTTCCGCCGTTTGCATCTCTACTATTGATAAATGCCGCTGTGCGGTTTAGACTGGCTTTTATAAGAAGAATGACGAAAGCCTGAAGCAATCCAAGGAGGTTTTACATGGCTGGTTCCGTAGATCAATTCACCGACGCCAATTTTGGCGAAAAGGTCGAAAAATCGTCCACCCTCACCATCGTCGATTTCTGGGCCGAGTGGTGCGCCCCATGCCGGATGCTCGCCCCGATTGTCGAACAGCTCGCGGAGGAAAACAAAGGGAGCGTGAATGTGGGCAAGCTGAACGTTGACGAAAACCCCAAAACCGCCACCAAGTACGGCATCCGGGGCATCCCGACGCTGCTCTTCTTCAAGGACGGCAAAGTGCAGGAACAGGTTGTCGGCGTCCGGAGCAAAGGCGAAATACAGGGGCTGATCGACGCGAAGAAGTAACCGCGTTTTTATCGATCTTCCAGGGGGCCATTCAACCGGCCCCCTTTTTTTATCTCCGCTGCCGTGCCGGAGTTACGGTTTCGCGCTGGAGTTGCCGGAATTTATTCGGTAGATGAACGACAGCACTTCGGCGATCACGCGGTAGAGATGCGGCGGTATTTCCTCTTCAAGGTCGAGCTTTGAAAGCACTTCCACCAGGTCGGCGTCTTCGCGGATCGGGATGTTGTGCTCTTTGGCGATCTCCATGATCCGCTTCGCCACCTCGCCGCGCCCCTTGGCGGCGACCCGCGGTGCGCGATCCTTCTCCTTCTCGTATTTGAGGGCGACCGCTTTTTTCGGCTTTTCTTTTTTCACGGTCACGCCCGCAAATCCAACAGGCTCTTCGGGGGAAGCGTGTTATCCGGCTCTATCTGCCGGGTGATGAACTCCAGGCTCGCTTTTTCGGCGTTCATGTTGGCGATGAAACCGGCGGCGCCGAGGATTTCTTCCACCTCGTGCAGGTGCTTTTCCATCTCCATCACCGCTCCGTCGGTCTGCGCGTAAATGGTGCCCTCGATGCGCCCCTTGAACGCCAGCACCTCCACGCGCAAGTCCCCCAGGCGGCTCATCCGCAACAGCATCGTCAGACGCACCGTTTCCTCGTTCTTCGTCCGTTTGTTCCCCTGCTCGTCCCGCTCCACATACAGCCGCGCGGTATCAAGCTGTTCGCCGTTCCAATACGGGAACTGCCAGCTTTTCACCTCTTTGTTCTCCTGGCTGTTGATGAGTTGCCGCAGTTCGATGTTTCCCAGGGCGTCGTTCACCTTCTTGAGCGCCTCGCGGTACTGCGCCGGGTGTTTCTCCACCAGTTTCTCCAGGTTCTGCCGCGCCAGCATCAGCGCTTTTTTCAGGTTCTCCCCTTTTTGCCCGTGCGCCACTTCGCTTTCATGGAAAAGCCCCATAAGCTGGAAAACGTTTTTATCCGCCTCCGGTTTTTTGGCCGACTTGGCGATGGTATCAAGCATCTTTTCGAGGCCGGTGCCGCGCCACGCGGCGGGGGGCATATCCTTCACCAGCGCCAGCAGCTCGTCCAGCGTCGCGCCCGCCGGCGCGGCGGAAGAGAGATACATCCGCAGCAAGGCGGCGGTCTTTTCCTTGACGGGGGCATCGAACGGCAGGAGCGAAACAATGAACTGCGGCTTAAGCTGCTCCACCTTCACCATGATCCGCTGCCCCTCGGCCAGCGGCTTTGGGGTGTTGGCGGCCATCTCCAGCCCGCGCAGGCGGACAATGGCGGTGGTGGGCGAAAGATTTTTCACGACATGGCCCTGCAGCGTTTCGCCCTGCGTGAAGCGGGTCTCGAATCCCGGACTCCGCGGCTGGAACAACGCCTTGAAAAGAGCCGGGACATTTTCCAACTGATTTATCATTCGCCGCCTTCAAGCATCGCCATGATAAGCTCCACTTCGGCAAGCGGCAGCGCCAGCCGGCGGCTTATTTCGTCCGCCGCCAGCCCGTGCTTGCGCAACGCCGCCACCTTGCGCTTGTCTTCCGCCATCTTACTCTCGCTGGCGGCTGGATTAAACCCCTCCGGCGCGGCGGCTTCTTTTTGGCCGGGGACATCCCCCACCGGCATGGCGCGCCGCGCCTGTATCTGGCGATCCAATTCGCGGGCGGCCGCCTCGCCGCGTTCAACGGCGTTGTTGAATTCGGCTAAAAGTTGGCGCAATTCGTCCGGCGTGGATTGCTTCCGCCGCGCGACAAGCATGACGACGTAGATGATGAACGCGAAAAGAATAATATCGAAGATGAGCTGGAAGAGCATCCAGTTCATAGGCCCCACCGCGATGCGGGGATATTAGACCTTGATGTTGAGCAGACGCCCTTGGGGGACGGCGTCCACGGGCAACGGCTTGGCCGGAGCTGCTTGTTCGGCATGTTCCTCTTTCGTTACGGCCTTACCCTGCGCTTGGCGTTCCTGTTCCTGCCGCTGCCGGCGGCCGCGTTCATCGTCCGGACGAATCTCAACGATGGCCGATTGGCTGATCTCCTGCACCTCGGTCTTCTTCGCCTCGTTCTGCTTTTCGATGATATCCTTGAACTGCTCGGAAACAACCGCACCGTGGGTAAGGGCATTTTGGTGTACACGCTCCCCGACGTTGCTCATTTGCAAAACCGTCTGAAGGCCTACCGATTGCATCGCACAATCTCCTTAACATCCCTTAATAAATATAGTGTACGGTAATCGCCCGCCGGGGGTCAAGTTTTCCCCTCCGGCCCAAGGTTCAAAATAGGCTATACTTGGAACCCATGCATCTACGTATCGGATTATTATGGAGAAACATGAATGGTTGAGGATAACGAGCAGGTAAAAATACGGCGGGACAAACTGGCCGAAATGCGCAAAAACGGCCCCACCCCGTATGTGAACCGCTACAAGCCGCAGCACCGCATAGGTCAGGTGCGCACCGCCTGTGAAGCCAAAACGAAAGAAGAACTGGAGTCCGCCCCCTTCCGCACCTCGGTGGCGGGACGCCTGATGACCATACGCGACATGGGAAAAACCATCTTCGCCGACCTGCGCGACGGTACCGCGAAAATCCAGATCATGGCGGGCAAGAACGGCCTCGGCGAAGCGGGGCTGGAAGCCTTTAAAAAATTCGACATCGGCGACATCGCCGCCGTGGAAGGAACCGCCTTCTACACGCGCACCAACGAGCTGAGCGTCAAGGCGGAAAAGATCACCCTGCTGGCCAAGAGCCTGCAACCGCTGCCGGAAAAGTGGCACGGACTCACCAACGTGGAAACCCGTTACCGCCAGCGGTATGTCGACCTCATCTCCAACGAAGAGGTGAAGGACATATTCGTGAAACGGGCCAAGACCATCAGCGCCATCCGCCGCTACCTCGACGAGCGCGGCTTTCTGGAAGTGGAAACCCCGATGATGCAATCGATACCGGGCGGCGCGAACGCCCGCCCCTTCGAAACGCATCACAACGCGCTGGACATGAAGCTGTTCCTGCGCGTGGCGCCGGAACTATACCTCAAGCGGCTCATCGTCGGCGGCTACGACAGGGTGTACGAGATCAACCGGAACTTCCGCAACGAAGGCATCTCCACCATGCACAACCCCGAGTTCACCATGCTGGAGTTCTATATGGCCTACGCCGATTACCACGACCTGATGGACCTCACCGAGGACCTGCTGAACAAACTCGCGCTGGAAGTCCGCAGCGCCACATCGCTCAAGTGGATGGGGCACGACATCGAGCTTTCGGGCAAGTACGCGCGTTTCCCCTTCTACGAAGCGATAGGGAGAATCGGCGGCGTGCCGGCGGACGTCATCCATAATTGGGAAAAAGGGAAAGAGTGGCTCCGCCAAAAAGAAGTGCATACCGACAAGGCCGACAAGGGGGCGAAGGTGCTGGAAAAGCTTTTCGAGGTGGCGGTGGAGCCAAAGCTGGTGCAGCCGACTTTCATCTACGACTACCCGGTGGAGCTTTCCCCGCTGGCGAAAAAGAAGGAAGATAATCCGGCGCTGACCGAGCGCTTCGAGTTCTACATCGGGTGCAAGGAGATCGCCAACGCCTATACCGAGCTGAACGACGCGGAAGACCAGCACAACCGCTTCATGGGCCAAGTGGCTATGAAGGAAAGCGGCGACATGGAAGCGCAATCGATGGACGAAGACTATGTGACGGCGCTGGAATACGGAATGCCCCCCACCGCCGGCGAAGGGATAGGCATCGACCGGCTGACGATGCTGCTGACGGGCCAGGATTCCATCCGCGAAGTCATATTGTTCCCGCAGTTGAAAAACCTGCCGAAGTAGCTCCGGCCAGGCAGGGGCGAATTCATTCGCCCATTGGCGCGCCCGCGCCAAGCAGGTCGGCCCACGGGCCGATGTACACAATAAATTGTGTACCCACCGAAAAAGAGACCGGATGACGCACACTTAAGCGGACAGCGAAAATTGCCCGCCCCCCGGGCTTATCCCTTCTTCTTCACCGCCACGAGATGGAAACCGTGGCACTTGACGCAGGTGGTTCCCGTCCGCGCGTTGTGGCACTCCATGCACTTCGCCACCGAGGGGAGGTTCTCTTCGCTCAACTCGGGAATATTCAAAATATCCTTGTGGCACCGGAGGCAATCGAAACCGCCATGCCGGGCGTGCTTGAAAACCGCTTTGTTGACGTAATGAACCGGCACGGCGTTCTCGCCCAGCTCGGCGTTTCCGTAGTGGCACGGGCGGCAGTTGCCGGCGTTAAGCTGCGCCGCATTGTACCCAAGCGTCCCCTTCCCGTCCGTATCGATGTGGCAATCGCCGCATTTTTCCATCTTCATCGAGGGAGCCCGGTCCTTGTGGATGCTGTGGGGAAAGGCCCTGTTCGGCTCCGGCTTCTTCATGATGGGCCGCTTTTTTATTTCCGGGTGGACGGCATGATCGTGGCAAGAACCGCACATCACCGAGCCGGGGAAGGACACGCGGATGTCCGGCCCTTTGTGCTCGACATGGCAATCCATGCAGACCACCCCTTCCACGGCCTTCCGTTTATCCTCCTCCGCCGACGGCGCAAGGTGCGATCCCGCCCGGTCATGGCACTTCTTGCATTTATCATCGCTCACGTTGCGCCACGGCGTGTGGCACACCGTACAATCGGTGGCCAGCGCCTGGTGCTTGAGCGAGAGGCCGCCGCCCATAAACCGGCGGACGTCGCCGCTTTTCACCAACACCAGCCCCGCCAACGTCAGCAGCGCCAGGAACACGGACGCGACAAACCGGATAGTGTTGTTGCCCATCAGTAGTACGACACCATAAATACATGAAACAGGATCATCACGAAAACAACGAACGACACCGGCAGATGGAACCAGAGCCAGAAATCGAAAAGCTCAAGCTTTACCAGGCGCATGGTGAAGCGCTCTTTTTCCACCACCACAAGCTGCAACAGCCTGAGATGGTACTTTTCATCGTTGGAAACCCGGGGCATCAGCGATTCCAGCGCGCGCCGCCGCTGCCGGATCAGCGTTCGCTCCTCCTTCAAGAGGTAGCTCCAGGGTATCCGCCGCAATTCGAGGAACGGCCGTATCTCTTCCCGGTACAGTTTTTTAAACTGCTCCGACGCCGATTGCAAATCGCTATCGGCATCGTGAAGGCATTTGGCGATTTTCTCCCGCAGCATGTCCCGCGTCATCATCTCCCTGCCGTCCTTCATAAGGGAGATCGGCGTGAGCTTGAAAATAAGGGAACCGGCCGCGCCGCCCGCCACGGTGAACGCGAAGAGGGCGAACATGACGCCGCCGAAGCCGCCGGACAGGTGGAACCCCATATGCATGAACACCAATACCCCGGCGACCACCCCCAGATAGACATGGGCCGTGAGCCAGGAACTCGTGGGACCAAGGCGGACATGGTAAATGTGCTTGCGCACCTTGTACGCCATCAAAAACACAATGGTGAGAAACGCCAAAATGCCGAACGCCATGCCGGAGAACGTGCCGCCCCGCGGCAACGCGCGGCCGGCATATATCCAGTACCACGCCAGCAAAAGCGCGGCGGCCGCCGTGAAGACAAGGGGCCACCGCCCCCGGATGATCTGAAGATCGAGCTTATGCTTTAGGAGTTCAGTTTCCATAACACCCTCCCGCAATCACCGCCGGCCTCATGTGATCGCCTTGAAATCGAGGAAATATTCGGTCGGATTCACATGGCGCGCCGCGCCGGTGGGACAGTTATACACGCACCCCATGAATTCATAATCCTTGCAGAGATCGCATTTCACCGCTTGCCTCTTTACGCGCGGCACGCCGTCCGGGCCGGCCTCCCCGGCCGGCGCGGCACGCTTAAACCGCCCCAGCGGGCCGAGAAGATGGGTCCACGGGCTTCGCCGCGCATTCCCGTCCTGCCGGATCACCACGGCAATGTTCCCGTGCGGGCAGAGCCGCGCGCAGCCGCCGCAGCCGATGCAATAATCCTCGTGGTAAATCTCCCCCTGCAGGTTTCTCTTGATGGCGCCGGTGGGGCAACTCGACATGCAGACCGGGTCCGCGCAATTCCGGCACGACGTGGGAAGCAGGATATAATCGTTGAGCTTCATCCCTTTGCGTATCAGGCGGGAATCCCCCCCGTGCAGCGCGGCGCACGCCTTCACGCAGCTATCGCACTGAACGCATTTGGTGAGGTCCATAAGGAGGAGCGCCTTGGACTGGATCAACCCCCCTTCGGTCATGGCGGAAAGCTTGCGGGCCATGACGCCGCTGGCGCCGATCTGCTCGTTGCGCTCGCGCCGCTTCCGTATCACCATCTCGAAAGCCGCCCGCACCGGCTCGTTCATTTCGAGGATATGGTCGAAATCGGCCTTGGCTATCTTGATCACTTCGGCGCGGTTAAGGGCCGATATGGTGGCGGTTCTTTTTCCCTTTTCCATCAGCGCCATCTCGCCGAAGTAGCTGCCTTCATTCAGGTAGGCAAGCACCCGCTCCCCCATCCTGGCGTCGCGCCGCGATACTTTGACGAAGCCGTACCGGATCAGGTAGAAGGCGTCCACCTCGTCCCCCTCGCTGAAAATAACCTCGTTCTGCCGGAACGTTTGCAGCGTGGCCGCGCCGCGGATTTTCCCTATCATTTCTTCCGGGAGGGGGGCGAAAATCGGCACTTTGGAAAGATGGGTGCTGAGCGCGCGCTGGAGGTATATGGCATCCAACCGTTCCTTGACCGCCTGGAATTTGTCGATGACGCTGAAAATGTCATCGCGCGAAATGCGCAGCAGCTTCACGTCGGTCTCGGCCACAACGTCCGCCGTGCGCGGCGTGCCCGACATGGCGGCAATCTCCCCGAAGATTTCGCCGGCGTTGACGGGAATCCGTTTCGGCGCCCCCGCGCCCATATCGGGAAGAAGAACCGAGGCGGAGCCTTCAAGGATGATGCTGCACGCTTCCTCGTATTCACCCTGGCGGCAAATAAAACCGCCGGCCTTGTAATCCACGATTTTGACTTCATGGAGGGCGGCAAACACCTGATCGGGGTCAAGCCCGTCAAACAGGGGTATTCCGGCGATGCGGGGTATCAGATCGCGGGACATGGCCACGCCGATCGTCCGCGCGCAAGGCGGCGGCGGAAAAAAACGATTGCTCCGGGGCGTATTGCCGCGGCGGTTGTCCGCGTGACTTTTTCCACCAACGCATCCATCGTTAAACTATAGGTAAATTGCCCGGTTATCGCAAGCCATTACCGCCGCTTGCCGGTGGCCGCCGGGGCGGAGCCTTACTTCTTGCCGGGGGAGGCGTTCGGAACCTCTTCGCCGCTCCACGTTTCGTTGAGGAAACGCTCACGGCCGGAGCCGATGCGGTACCGCTTGTAGCGCTCGGCGCTTTTCTTGTAAAAATCCTGGTGATACTCTTCGGCGGGGTAGAACTCCGCCGCCTTCCGTATCTCCACCACTATCGGCTTTTTGAAGCGGCCCGATGCCTGCAACCGCTTTTTGGATTCCTCGGCAAGGCGCCTTTGCGCGTCGTTGTGGTGGAAAATGGCCGGCTTGTATTGCTCTCCGTGGTCGGCGAACTGGCCGATGGGATTGGTCGGATCGATGTTGCGCCAAAAGATTTCCAGCAGCGCTTCATACGTCACCTTCGCGGGGTCGTATGTCACCCGCACCGCTTCAAGGTGGCCGGTCGTGCCGGATGAAACCTCTTCATAGGTGGGATTCGCCTTGTGCCCGCCGGTGTATCCGCTGATAACTTCCGTCACGCCCGCCGTTTTCTCGAATGGCGGCTCCATGCACCAGAAACAGCCCCCCGCAAAAGTTGCCTGCTCCATGCGAGGTTCTCCTTTACCCGCCGCAAAACCCGCGCCGGCAAAAACCAGCACAAGGCACGCGGCGAAAACAGCCGTTACTTTCATTGCCGTCACTTACGCCCAAAGAGTTTCAGGTACGCTCCGTACCCTTCCTTTTCCATGTTGGCCGCCGGGATGAAGCGGAGCGCGGCGGAGTTCATGCAGTAGCGCTGGCCGGTCGGTGACGGGCCGTCTTCAAATACATGGCCGAGGTGGCTGTTGCCATGCTTGCTGCGTATCTCCGTGCGGGCGCCAAAAATGCCCTTATCGAGCCGTTCGACGATGTTTTCTTTTTCCAGCGGCCGGGAAAAGCTGGGCCAACCGGTGCCGGAATCGTACTTGTCGCGGCTGCTGAAGAGCGGCTCGCCGGAGACGATGTCCACATATATGCCATCCCCTTTGTTATCCCAGTAGGCGTTGGCGAAGGGGCGCTCGGTGCCGTTCTCCTGCGTTACATGGTACTGCTCCGCCGTGAGGATGGAGCGTAACCGCTCTTTCGATGGAGCCTTATAATCCGCCGCGTCAGCCATAATCGCCGTTACTCCAATCAATACGGATATAATTCCGGGATACCGCCGTTTCATGACATCATTATACGCCTGGAGGGCGGATGGCGGAACCGCGTGTTGAGGCCGGCGACGGCAATTTTCCCCATTCCCGTGAAAGCGGTGGTATAATCCCTCCATGCGCCCAATTAGTATCGGGGGACTTCCCGCCGGCGGGGACGCGCCGCCGCTGGTGATCGCCGAGATCGGCATAAACCACAACGGCGACCTGGAACACGCCAAGCGGATGATCGATTCGGCCCGCCGCGCCGGAGCCGCGCTGGTGAAGCTCCAGTCGTTCCAGCCCGAAAACTTCATGAAATCCGACCTCCCCTACCACGACAACATCCGCCGCCTTTCGTTCAGTTTCGAGCAACATGAAGAACTCTTCGCCTTCGCGCAAAAAACCGGCGCAAGGCTTTTCAGCGCCGCGTTCGACACCGCCACAGCCGATTTCCTCGACCAGATGGGGGCGCCCGCCTTCAAAATCGCGTCGATGGACTGCAACAACCTGCCGTTGCTGCGGCACGTCGCGAAAAAAGGAAAGCCGGTGATACTCGCCACCGGGATGGCCGACATGGAAGAGGTGGACGCGGCGGTGCGGGCCGTCCGCGGCGAAGGAAACGAACAGCTGATACTGCTGCACTGTGTGTCGGACTATCCGACGAACATCAGGCAGATGAACCTCAACGTCATGCGGACGCTGGCGGAGCGTTTTGACGCGCCGGTGGGATTGAGCGACCACAGCGAAGGGCTGCACGCCTCGTTCGCGGCGGCGGCGATGGGAGCCGCGGTGATCGAGCGGCATTTCACGATGGACCGGAAAATGGCGAAGATTTTCCCCTTTTCGGATCACGCCATCTCCATCGAACCGGACGAACTGGAAGAACTCGCGCTCTACTGCCGTTCCCTCCGCGCGATGCAGGGGAACGGCGAGAAAGTCCTTTCCAAAAACGAAGCCGAAAACCGCGCCAACTTCCGCCGCGGCCTTTTCGCCGGCCGCGCCCTGCGCGCGGGAGAAACCATAACCCCCGATATGCTGATAGCGCTGCGCCCCGTGCGCGGGATTTCCGTGGCTGAATGGGACGGCGTGATCGGCAAAAAACTCGCGCGCGACGTGAACGAACAAGACCCGATCACCCCCGCCGACCTCGCCTGACCTCCCCAGCAACCGGCGGCGGCATTACAAAAGTCATATGCGTAACGGCGGCGCGGCAATAAACTGCGGTGAACGGTACTGAACAAACACGCATAAAGGAAACCGCCATGCCGGCAATAACGGAAAACATGACCATAAACGAAGTAATCAAGCTCCACCCCGGAACGATGAAGGTGTTCAACAAGCACAAAGTGGATTCGTGCTGCGGCGGCGCGCAAAGCATCGCGGCCGCGGCCGCCGTCGCGGGGGCCGACGTGCGCCAACTGCTGGTGGAACTCAACACTGTGACTGAAAGCAAAAAGTAGGAAGCTATGCACACAAAATGGAAACAGGACTTTTACGCCGACGTCGCGCCCATCGCGATGCGCGATCCGCTGGCCGCCGTACTGGGGGCCGTGGCGGATGACGCCCCCATCTATTACCATTACACCGATTGCATAAAGGCGGCCGGCCATGCCTGCGCCTCCGTGTCGTCGGCCTTTCAAATGACCAAACTGGCGCTGAAAGCGCTGTACGGCGACGCGATTCCCGTGCGGGGAGAGATTGACGTCGTCTACTACGGCGAGCGCGACCAAGGGGCGAACGGACCGATTGGGCAGGTGATCCAGTTCCTCACCGGCGCCGCCACGGAGACCGGCTTTCACGGACTGGGCGGCAGATACGTCCGTGCCGACAGGTTTGTTTTCCTCGATGACGGCAGGGACCTTGAGGGAATAACCGTACGCTATAAGCGGACCGATACGGGCGCGGCGGTGGAAGCGGTGGCAAACCCCGGAGCCTTGCCCCTGACCGCCGCTGAAGAAGAAGGGGCGCAATACATGCCCAAGGTTGTGCGGGGAACCGCCACCGCACAGGAGCGGGAAAAATTTTATCTCTATTGGCAGGGAAAGAACCGGAAACTCCTGCTGGAGGAACACCCCGGCGTTTTCACCATAACGCGCGTCTGACCCCGGCAAGAACAACCACGAATGGCACGAAGAGCACAAAAAGAAAATACGGGAAGAATGATAAGCGGGTTTTGTCATTCTGAGCGTAGCGAAGAATCCCTTTCCGGAAAGAGTTCCTTCACTGCGTTCAGGATGACAGGAAACGCGGAGGATTACCGCTTGCGGTTGTTATCCACACGCGGGTTGCCATAGGCCAGCGGTAGCGCCTCTTCCGCCACGGCGCGGTGAAGCACAAAGCTCGTCGAAGCGGCGCGGCTGATGCTGACCGCATCGGTCTGCCCCTGCACCACGGGCTGGGCGGAGGCGTAGGTTTTCAGCCGTTCGCCGTAGACTTTCTGCGTATCGTACAGGCGGGTCGCCTGCCGCGCCGCATTGACCGGTCCCACGCCGCCGATCATCCCGCTCACCCCTTCCTGCTGACGAAGCGCCCTTGGCCGCCGTCCTTTTTATCGCCATATCCTTTCAGCGCGGCGGCTGACCGGTTCATCGCTTCCAACTGATCCACGATGCCCCCCTTGCGGTTTTGCAGCAGGCGGCCGCTCTCGGCGTCCAGCTCCAGAATTTCCCGCAACATTTCCTGTAACTCGGCGATGCGCGGCTCGCTCTCCGGCGTTATTCCCCCGGCCAGGGCGCGCAGGCGGTCATCCACCGCGGCGGATTGTTGCAGCAGCCGGCCACGGTCTGCCAGCAACGCGGCGAGCTGCTCCTCCGGTATCTCCGCGCGGATGGCATTGCACTGTTTGCGGGCCAGCGCCAGCAGCGCGGCGAAGAGCCGCCGCTGTTTTTCCAGAAGCGATTCCAGTTCCCTGTCCATACCCCGTCCCCTACCCCACGGCGCTAAAGCTGTTTTTTTGTCCGGCAAGCGATGTGAACAACAGGTTTTGCCGTTGAATTTTAAGCTCGGTGGCGGGTACCTGCGCGCTTTGGGCCATCAGGTTCTCCACCATCCGCTGGTTGCTTGCATAGTAGGCCATAACCTCCTGTTGCAGCCTGATTGTACCGTATTCGGGCTGCAAATGGCGGTCCAGCTTTTGTTGCAGGCGGCCGGCGCCCAGCGCCATGATCTCTTTCACGCCGCTGTTGTTGCGCGCCAGTTCTTTGCCCATCGCCGCGGCATCCAGCGTTATTTTGAAATCGTCCCGGCCGCTCACGTTCACATGCCGCGTTTCGGAAAGCATCGATTGCGGCCCCGTGCCGGGCAGGGAACCGCGGTCTTGCATGGCCGGCAATTGATCCAGCGCAAGCTGCGCGATCCGGGGCGGTTCGTTTTGCACCCCGACGCCCACATCGGCCACCGAGCCGAAGCCGCCCACCGGATCGGGGGGCGGCGTGAGAAAAGACCGGACCGTATCGGTATAAATATCCTGCAAGCGCGTGTTTTCGGCCAGAGCGCCGCCCGAGTAGATGGCCGTATTGAGCAGATCGAGCGCCTGATTAAAACTGTCGCTAAAGGCCGTGATGGGGGTGAGCGCGGCGGCGGGATCGGCGGTCACGTTCACGGTGGCGCTCCCCGTGCCGTTCAGGGTGAGCGTGAGTCCCCCCACGCCGTTGGTGACGACATTGGACGCGGCGGTGTTGGAGTGGCCGTTCACCGAAAACTCGGAGGTCCGCGGCGGCGCCGATTGCGCGTTGAGAAAATTCGGCGCGGTGGCGTTGTTTTCCGGGTTGCGGGCGATGATGCCGATGGCCTCCAGTATTCTGTTCGGGTCTTCCATCCGCAAATCGATATTGCCGCCGTTCATGCTTTCCAGCACCAACTGCCCCCCGGCCACGGTGGCAAACACGCCGGTCTGCGCCGGAACGCCGTCAAGCCGCCTGTTGCCGTTGGTGTCCTCATCGGGGGAAAGGCTCCCCTGCCCCACCAGATTTTCATCCAGATAAAACGAAGGGATGTATTGCCGCCCGTCCCACGTGCCGGGGGCGGTGAAGGTTTGCAGCGTGCCGTCGCCGTTTACGTCGGCCGGGTAATCCAGCTTTCCGTTGTGGTTGGCATCTTCACCGTGGTTGATCTTGTCGCGGATGCTGATAAGGCTGTCGGACGGGGCAACCGCGCTCTGCCAGCCGTTCAGCTTGAACGTGCCGGAAAGCCCCAACGCGGCGCCGGGATCGGTTGCCGGGGTGGAAGCAAGTTGCTCCCGCCGCGCCAGCCGGGTAACCGTCACGGCGTAGCCGCCGACGGGGGCGTTTTGCCCCGCCGCGGCGGATACAACGGCGCTATCCGGGCTTTGCGCTTTTTTGATGTTGTACGCGGCGGAGTTCTGGATGCCGCCGGCATTGGCGCGCAACGTAAGCAGTGTGGAATAAATGTTGCCCAACTGCCGCCCCTGCTCGGCGAGAAAGCGGCTGCCGAACTGAAGTTTGTAGTCAAACGCGGTGCCGTGCCGCCCCCCCTCCAGCGTGGCGGCTACGTCCTGCACGTTGAGCGCGTTGAGCGGACTGTTCAGCGTCATATCCACCCCCGGCACGTTGCGGCGGGCGGACCAAAACTGCTGCGTCACCGCTTTTTCGCCGCCGGTAAGGGTGAGGCTTCCCTGCACGGAGGCTTGGCCGGCCGAGGGGATAACCCCCTGCCGCGCCGGAGTGGCCGGAGCCAGACTGTAATAGCCCTGGCTTTGCGACGAGGTGATAACGCTCAGCCCCATAACAAAAACCTCAAGTTAAACTTTTCCCCACCGATAACGTAAATGCGGAGGTTCGGTACCGCTTCACCAACAACTCAAAGCTAAATCAGCCGGTTATCGTTCTTTTTGCGCTCAAGTTAAAGTGTTGCACTCCGATAACCTAATAGGGCGTACATAGGCACCCCGCCCGCAACGCTCCCAAAAAAGAGGCGGCGCCGATTTACGCCGCACCATCTCTATTTGTGGTATCGGAAGGAAAACTTAAATCTTTACAAAGAATCTTTTATTTTTTTAAAATGACGGCTAGCGCGCTGTATTAACGGCTGTTGCAGGCGCATTTTTTTTCGCGCCGCCTTTTACAAGCCCTGTTTGACGAGTGCTTCGAGGTATTTGCCGTAATCGGTATTTTTGTAGCGGGCCGCCTGCCGCAGCACGGCATCGGCGTCGATATACTTCTGCGTGTAGGCGATCTCCTCCAGGCAGGCGACCATCAGCCCCTGCCGCTGCTCAATAGCCTCGATGAAGTTGCTCGCCATCAGCAGCGATTCGTGCGTGCCGGTATCGAGCCATGCCACGCCGCGCCCCATCAGTTCCACCTTCAGCCGCCCCCGTTTGAGATAGGCGGCGTGCAAGTCGGTGATCTCCAGTTCGCCGCGCGGACTCGGCTTTATTTCGCGCGCGATGTCGGCCACATCCTTATCGTAGAAATAGAGGCCGACCACCGCGTAGTTGCTTTTCGGCTTCTCGGGCTTTTCCTCGATGGAGAGCACTTTGCCGCCATCGCCGAATTCCACCACGCCGTAGCGTTGCGGGTTCTTCACGTAATAGCCGAAAACGGTGGCGCCGCGGTTTTCCTCTTTCGCCTTTTTCACCTGTTCGCCAAAACCATGACCGTAGAAAACGTTGTCGCCCAAAATAAGCGCCGCCGGGCCGCCGGCCAAAAACCCCTCGCCGATGATGAACGCCTGCGCCAATCCCTCGGGACGGGGCTGCTCGGCGTATGAGATGGCGAGGCCGAACCGGGAGCCATCCCCCAGCAACGCGCGGTACTGCGGCAAGTCGGCGGGAGTGGAGATGACCAGCACTTCGCGTATCCCCGCCAGCATCAGCGTGGAGAGCGGATAGTAGATCATCGGCTTGTTGTAAATCGGCAGTAACTGCTTGCTGATGACCTGCGTGGCGGGATAAAGCCGCGACCCGGTTCCCCCCGCGAGAATGATACCCTTCATCGTCCGCCCCCCTTCATTCGCAATCATTCTACCAACCTGAATGTCACTATCAAATAACTATTGATACCTGCATGGTCAATGTCCGCACGAAACGAATTGTCATTCCCGCGAAGGCGGGAATCCAGGCTCTGGATGCCCGTCTGCACGGGCATGACATCTTTTGCAGGATTTCCTGATAGGACATTATTCATAAAGGCATCAATAAGTGTACGATCCATCCCTAATAATTTCTTTATTAATCTGGCCCATACATCTCCAATTTACCTCAGCGTTTCGAGCATCTCTTCGAGCGCCTCGTCCCACGGGCGCAACGGGCGGCCGGCCAGCGCCGCGTAAGCCGAGCAATCAAGCCGGCTGTTTTTCGGGCGGCGCGCGGGGCGGCCCAGCTCATCGCTGGTGATCGGCGCCACCGCCACGCCGGAAACCCCCTTGAGCGCCAAAATCTTTTTCGCGTATTCGTACCATGTGCATGCCCCGGCGTTTGCCACATGCAAAATGCCCGCGGCGTTTTTTTCGATGCAGAGCAGTATCGCGGCGGCGAGGTCTTTGCTGTACGTCGGCGCGCCAACCTGGTCGTTCACCATTTTTATTTCGGGCTGTTTGGCCGCCAGATCCAGCACGGTGCGGACGAAGCTTTTCCCCCCGCGCGAGAAGAGCCACGAAGAGCGCACCACCAATCCGCCGGGGGTATCGAGGGCGATCTTCTCCCCTTCCCGTTTGGTGACGCCGTAGACGTTGAGCGGATGCGGCGCGTCGTCCGGCGCATAGGGGCCGTTCTTCGCGCCGTCGAAAACATAATCGGTGGATACGTAAACAAGGCGCGCCCCCACGCCGCGCGCGGCATCCGCCACGGCGCGGGTTCCCTCCACGTTGATTTGCCACGCAAGGTCTTTGGCCGATTCGCACCGGTCGACGGCGGTCAGCGCGGCGCAATGCACCACCACGCCGGGCTTGAGGCGGCGGATGGCCTCTTTCACGGCGGCGGTGTCGGCCAGATCGGCCTCTTTGCGCGTAATGGGGAGCGCTTCGGTATTTTCGCGCCCGGAAAGCAGCGCCATCAACGAGACGCCCAGCCCCCCCGCCGCGCCGGTCACCGCGATCCGCACCGGTTTACGATTCCGCGAGGCGGCGGGTGTAATGCTTTTCGTAGTAGGCGCGGTACTCGCCGCTTTTGATCGCGCCCCACCATCCCCGGTTTTTGAGGTACCACGCGATGGTCTTTTCCATCGCCTCGTCGAAATGGAAGGCCGGCTTCCAGCCAAGCTCCGCCTCGATCTTCGCGCTGTCGATGGCGTAGCGCCGGTCGTGGCCGGGGCGGTCCTGCACATTCTTCTTGAGGCTCTGCGGCTTGCCCAGCTTTTGCAGAATGAGGTCGGTAATGGAGAGGTTGGTGCGGTCTTTCGTCCCGCCGATGTTGTAGACCTCCCCTTCCTTGCCCGCGAAGAGAACCTTCTCCACGGCGGCGCAATGGTCGTCCACATAAATCCAGTCGCGCACATAGAGGCCGTCGCCGTAGATCGGCAGCGGCTTATCCTCCAGCGCGTTGGTGATGAAGAGCGGTATCAGCTTTTCGGGGAACTGGTACGGCCCGAAATTATTGGAGCAGCGGGTGACAACGACCGGCAGGCCGAACGTGGCGTGATACGAAAGCGCCAAAAGATCGGACGATGCCTTGCTGGCGGCGTACGGCGAGTTGGGGTGCAGGTTGCTCGCCTCGGTAAAATACCCCTCCGCGATGGAGCCGTATACTTCATCGGTGGAAACGTGCACGAATTTGCTTATGTTGTGCCGCCGCGCCGCCTCCAGCAGAACGCCGGTGCCCAGCACGTTGGTCTGAAGAAAAACGCCGGCGTTTTCAATGCTCCGGTCGACGTGCGATTCGGCCGCAAAATGAACCACCGCGTCGGCCCCCGCCATCGCCATGTCAACCGCCGCCGGGTCGCAAATATCCCCCTTGATGAACGTGTGGCGGTGGTTTTTGAGGACGGGTTCCAGGTTGGCGAGGTTTCCGGCGTAGGTGAGCGCGTCCAGCGTCACCACGGCGCTTTCGTGCCGCCCCATGAAATAGCGGACGAAGTTCGACCCGATGAACCCGGCGCCGCCGGTGACCAGCAGTTTCACGTCAGCCGTCCTTGCGCGCCCATTCGTAGGGAATGGAGGGGTCGTGCGCGTCCAGCCGGAATTCGTCCGGCTCCGTGGCGTTGTACGGCTCGGTCGGGATGTTGAGCACCATCGCTTCGGTCTCGGAGATGCCCTTGAAGCCGTGCTGGATATGGGGCGGAATGCTCACCAGCAGGTTGTTGTGCTCACCGATGAAGAACTGGTTTATCTCGCCTTTGGTGGGGCTGCCGGGGCGGCCGTCGTACAGCACCAGCTTTATCATCCCCTTCAGGCAGGCGAAGTGGTCGGTCTGCACTTTGTGAAAATGCCACGCCTTGACCACGCCGGGATAGACGAAAGTAACGTAGGCCTGGCCGAATTTCTGGTAGAAAGGATCGTCGCACCGGAGGATTTCCATGAGCCGCCCCCGCTCGTCCGGCACCATCTTCAGCTGCTTGGTATTGACCTGATAAATCACCGTACCTCCCAATCCGTCAAGGGGCGCTCCCCTTGAACGCCCATAGCTGGAATCATACAACAATAGGGGGTTTGGCAGCGCGGCAAATGTGGCGGTTCATTAATCTTGTCATCCCCGCGAAGGCGGGGACCCAGCAATACCATCAAAGCTCTCTTTTCTTCTTACTCTTTGCCTCGGCAGGGTAGGCAATCAGGGAGCCGCGGAACGATTTTACTCCGCGGCGGAAAAAAGCGGACAGTCCGCAGGACTGTTCCGTCTTTTTCACACAAGCGCCTCGGCGCGCAGTGTAAATGGCCTGTAGGCTACTGCCGCCGATTGCCGCAACACGGCAACCATCGGCCCGCCGGGCCGATTGTGAGGAAAATATTGGGCGCCCAGACGTTCCAATGTTCGGATAATATATAGCTTGTGGGAAGGGTGCTTTTCAGCAGGGGGTATTTTATGAAAAAAGCGTTGCTCGCGGTTGTCATGGCGGTATTTCTTGCGGCGTGCGGCCTAAAAGCCGATAGCTTAACGCCCGTTGGCGGCACAGCCGCCCAAAACTCCGCCGCCGGCGTATCCACCGTAACCACCAGCACCGGCACCACCACCACATTCCTGAACATTTCCACGATGTCGGCGGCGGGATCGGGCGTGGCGGCGCCAAAATTCAAGTCGACCTCCATTCCCAGCGGCGACAAGGGGCTGGATATGACCGTGGCGCTTACCGGCAAAATGGGCAACTCCCCGATGATGAAAGGCGCTATTGAAAAAGCCCGCATGTCGGCAAAAGCCGGCGCCAAGGCCGTCGCCCCCCTGACAGCATGCACCGACGGCGGCAACTACATTGGCGCCGCCGTTTCAACCACCAGCTTTACCGTAACCTTCACCAACTGCAAAGAAAACGGCAACATGTACGATGGCGTCGTAACCGTGTCAACATCGGCAACCTCCGCCAATATCACCATGACGTTCGGGGGCAATTCAACCTCCACATTCACCATCAAAGCATTCTCGGGCAACTACAACGTTGAAGTGTTGAAGATGGATATGAGCCTGACGCTTACCGATACCTTGAGTTCCAGCGGCGCCGCCCCCGTGACCTACACCTACGTGATGCAAGGCACCGGCGCCATCAACCTCATCGACTATATGAACATAAACACCTACAGCATGACCTTCACCAACTTCACAAGCACCACTGTCTGGAGCAATACCTCGGCGCTATCCTCCACCCTCAATGGCAAATTCGCCGAAACGTGGACCGACGCGGCCGTTCCGCATTCCATCACCGTATACTTCAAGGACTTCAAGGTGGACAGCGCCGACGACGGGACTAATACGACGCTCTCCCCCAGCGGCACGGTGTCCGTCGTATACGCCCCCGCCACCGCGTGCAAAGCAATGACGGTGGCCGTTGCCACCACGACGCCTATTACATTCGTGAACGCCACCAGCAAAACAACTGCCGGGAATATCACGGTCAACACCACAACCAGCGTCACGTTTAACAGCGACGGCACTGTGACGGTAAGCGATGGCACGGCCAGCGCGGCCTACGCCAGCCCATACGATATGGGCAATCAGTGCCCCTTCGCCGATCCGAACACCGATATAGCGGCACCGCCAATAAACTCCGGCGCCAGCACCACCGGGATTGTCGCCTCCACGATGACCGTGACCTCGATGTCGAAGGAGGGCGCGACAAAGGGATCGCTGGCCACCTGCTACACCGATCTGCATGTGAACTTCTATAACACCGTCGCGCCGACGGCCGCCAGCGCGGGAGCATGGGTTGTCGACTGGCATTCGAGCGGATGCACAAGCCCCACCAACTTCGCCTTTGAACAGGCGGTGGATGCAGATGCCGATGGCATCTGCGACGTGGGGCTGGACATCAACGGCGGGTGGACCGACGATAAATCCGGCGGGCTGGAACACTTCATCGCATTAAAACTGCCCGTGGGCTACTACGTCATCTCAATGAACAATTACAATTGCCCGGCCGATACCACCAACGCGGTCTCCTTGCAGTTGGCAAGCAACGCGTACGGGCCGTATGCCGCCTCTTACACAGCCGCATCCGGGGATAGCACTGCCTTGGGCGGTTGGTTCCGCGTGCGCGATATGCGGGTGAACGCCGACAAAACGGTGGACATATTGGCGCCCGACACAAATCTCAACCCGTGGCATAGCGGCACATTCGGCTTCGCGCCAAAACACGCCGGGAAACGCTGATCTTTCGCAACGCCGGGGGCCTTTGCAACAAGGCCCCCGTTCTTTTTCCCATGATGATGCCGGAAAATACCCTATCGCTCTTTAGTTCAGGCGGGTGTCGAGCGAATCGCGCAACGCTTCGCCCAGCAGGTTATATCCCAGCACCGTCACCAGTATGGCAAGGCCGGGGAATACCGACAGCCACCAGGCAAACTCTATATAGTTTTTCCCTTCGGTGAGGATGCTCCCCCAGCTCGGCGTGGGGGGCTGTACGCCTATCCCCAGGAACGAAAGCATCGATTCGGTCAAAATGGCCCCCGCCACTCCCAAGGTGGCCGAGACCAGAACCGGAGCCATCGCGTTTGGCAGAATATGGCGGAAGATGATGCGGGCATCGCGCTGGCCGATGGAGCGCGCGGCCACCACGAAATCCTGCTCCTTGAGGGAAAGGAACTCCGCCCGCACCAGCCGGGCCACGCTCATCCAGCCGGTGACGCCGATAACGATCATTACGTTGACAATATCGGGTTCAAGAAAGGCGATCACGGCGAGGATTAGAAAAAAGGTCGGGATGGTGAGCATCACATCGACGAAACGCATCACCGCCTCGTCCACCGCGCCGCCGTAATAACCGGCGACCGCCCCCAGCACCACGCCGATCACCGTGGCGATGCCGATGGCGATGAAACCGACCATCAACGAAATCCGCGCGCCATGTATCATGCGGGATAACACATCGCGCCCCAACTCGTCGGTGCCAAGCCAGTGCATGGCATCGGGGGCCGCGAGGATATTGGTGGTATCCAGGTGCGAAGGATCGTGCGGAGCCAGCAAAGGCGCGGCCAGCGCCACCGTGAAAAGGAACAACACGATGACCAGCCCCGCCATGCCAAAGGCGTTTTTAAGCAGCCGCCGGAAGACGACGCTCCAATACCCCCCTTTTTTTTGTTCACTCATAGCGTATCCTCGGATCGACCAGCGCATAGCAGAAATCCGCCAGCATGTTGCCCGCCAGCGTGAGTCCCGCGCCGATAATCAGGATACCCATCACCAGCGGATAGTCGCGCATCATCACCGATTCATAAAAAAGCTGCCCCATGCCGGGAATGGCGAAAATGGTCTCGAATATCACCGAACCGCCGATCAGCCCCGGCAGGCTCAGGCCGAGAATGGTGACTATCGGCAACAGCGCGTTGCGTAGCGCGTGGCGGTAAATGACGCTGTTTTCATCGCATCCCTTGGCCTTGGCGGTGGTGATGTAGTCCATCCGCACCACCTCCAGCATGCTCTGGCGGACAAACCGCGATAGATAGGCAAGCGACGTAAGCGAGGAAATGAGCACCGGCAGAGCCAAGTGGCGCGCGTAATCCCACGCCCGCCCCAGCGCGGAAAACGTCTGGTAATCAAGCGAGCGGATGCCCGAAACCGGCAGCCACCCAAGCTGAATGCCGAACAACATCATCAGCAACAGCGCCAGCCAGAAGGCCGGCATGGAAAACGTGAAGAAAACGAAAAAGGAACTCCACCGGTCGAACGAACTTCCCCGGCGGGCGGCGCTCATCACCCCCAGTGGTATGGCGATGATGAAAATGACCGCCATTGAAGCGGCGTTAATCAAAATGGTTATCGGCAGGCGTTCCTTTATTTTATCCAGCACGGGGCGGCTGTCGGCGGAAAAGGAATTGCCGAAATCGAGCACGGCGAACCGCTTGAACCAGAGCCAGTACTGCACGTGCAACGGCTTGTCGAGATGGTACATTTCGCGCAGTTTCTGTTTGGACTGCGCGGAAATCTTCGGGTTAAGCTCGATCATCCGGTCGGTCGGCTCGCCCGGCGCCAGATGGATGACCAGAAAGGTGATGAGCGTGATCCCCAGCAAGGTGGGAACCAGCGTAACCAGTTTACGGGCAAAATAGGAGGTCATTGGGCTGCGGGCGCGTCCTTCCCCTGGTGCGGTTGGCGGTCAGTTTAAGATATTGTTCCAGATAAACCAGCCGACCGCGCCAAAAGCGAGAATGGCCATGAGGATAAACGGGCCGGGCTGGGAGATAACCGAGTTTTTCAGCACAATGCCCCCGACGCCGTAGATCAGCCCCACCGCCCCATAGCCGGCAAGCATGGTGCCGAACTCGCGGGTTTTCGGAATGGCGATAAGCAACAGCAGCACCCCCCCCACCCCCAACACGACCGGATTTTGCAATACCTGCATATATTGACCGGCCTGGAAAAACCGCATCAGGGCGGCAAAATCGAACGTATTGAGAAACGAACTGAAATCAAAGCCTTCCATATCCAACAATTCTCCTATAAACCGGATTTATCCTAACATGTCCGGTTTTAAAAGTGTATAATTCCCCACTTAGGAAAACCTGAAAACCATGTCGGAATATAAAGTAAAACTGGAAGTCTTCGAGGGTCCCTTGGACCTCCTGCTCCACCTCATTAAAGAGGAAGAGCTGAACATATACGATATCCCCATTTTCCGCATCACCCAGCAGTACTTCGAATACATGGAGATGATGAAACAGCTTAATATGGATATCGCCGGGGAATTCCTCGTGATGGCCGCCACGCTTATCTACATCAAATCGCGCATGCTGCTCCCCTCGCCCCCCGCCCTGGAAAATCCGGACGACGAATCGGGCGTGGACCCCCGCGAGGAACTGGTGCGCAAACTGGTGGAATACAAAAAATACAAGGAAGTGGCCGCTTCGCTGCGCGAACGTGAAGTGAATCAATCGAGCAGCTTCGCCCGCGGCACCGTGATGGAACTGAATCTTGAAGACCCCGACTATCTGCGGGAAGTATCGGTATTCCAGCTTTTGGGCGCCTTCCGCAAAATCCTGAAGAACGTCGCCATGCCCCATCTGTACGAGGTGACGCTGGAAGACATCTCCGTCACCGAGCGGATGACCGAGATCATGGAACTGCTGGAGGGGAAACCGCGCCTCATGTTTGAAGAGGTCTTTGCGAACGCCCGGTCGCGCATGGAGATCGTCGGCACGTTCCTCTCCGTGCTGGAGCTGATGAAGCAGCAGCTCATCCGCGCCATCCAGGACGGGCCGCTGGGACAGATATGGCTCCACCGCATCGAGGAGAACGAAGAGGCGGACATCGAAGAAACGCCGGCGGAGGAATCATGGGATTCCGAAACGCTCCCCAAGCCGTCCGCATACGCATTTAAGGAAGAAGACCTCCCCGCCGCCGAAGACGGGGAAGACGCGGATGGCGCCGCCCCGGCAACCGCCGCGGATAATGACACCGACGCGGCGCTCAACGCCGTTGAAACGGCTTTGGCCGCCGAACTGGAAGAAACCGAATCCGGCGCGCCAGGCGCCGAGGGCGAAAAACAGACCCACACCGACGCCGAACCGGATACCCCGGCGGACGGAAGAAAGGAGTAGGATTTGGAACGGGAAGCCGCTTTTAAAGCGCTGGAGGCGATTCTCTTTGTCGCCGATGCGCCGGTGACGCTGGAGGATTTCCATAAAGTCCTCGAACATTTCAGCGTGGATGAAATCCGGGAACTGCTGAAAGAACTCGACGCCCGCTACGGGGGACGCGGCATACAGGTGGTGGAAATCGCCGAGGGGTTCCAGTTCCGCACGCGGCCGGAACTGGGCGAGGTGGTGAAGCGTTTTCACAAGCTTAACCACAGCACCAAGCTTTCGCAGGCGGCGCTGGAAACCCTCTCCATCATCGCCTACCGCCAGCCGATCACCCGGCAGGAGATAGAGGATATACGGGGCGTCGATTGTTCCGGCGTCATCAAAACGCTGCTGGACCGCAACCTGCTCAAGGCGTTTGGCCGCAAGAAGGTGGCCGGCAGGCCGGTCACGTTCGGCACCACCAAAAAGTTCCTGGAATATTTCGGGCTGGTGAAACTCACCGACCTCCCCACGCTTAGAGACCTCCCCGGCGACGAAGCGGCCGTGCTGCAGGAAGCGCTGCAATTCAACCCGCCCCAGGGCGCAATCGCCGATGAAGAGTTTGAGGGGGAACCGGAGCCGGCGGAAGAGGATTACGACGCGATTATCGACGGCGAAGACGCCGAAGCCGATGAAATGAAAACCGAAAAAGCGGAGAAAACCGTTTCCGATGAGGACGACTCCGATGGAAAAAATTAGACTTCAAAAAATCCTGGCCAATGCCGGGCTTTTCTCCCGGCGCAAAGCCGAAGAGGCCATGACCGAAGGCCGCGTCACCGTGAACGGCGAGGTGGTAACCGAGCTTGGCTCCAGGGCCGACCCGGACAAGGACGTCATCGTCTGCGACGGCGCACGCATCGAGCCGCAGGGCAAATTCTACCTGATAATGAACAAGCCGGCCGGGGTCATCTGTTCCTGCGCCGACGACCGCGGACGCAAAACGGTCATCGATCTGGTGGCGGAAGAAATGGCGAAGCGGGTATTCCCCATCGGCCGCCTCGATTACAACACCACCGGCCTGCTGTTGCTCACCAACGACGGCGATTTCTCGCAAAAGCTCTCGCACCCGTCGCACGGCGTGGTGAAAACATACATGGCCAAAGTGCGCGGCGTGGTGGCTCCCGAAACGATAAAAAAAATGATCGGCGGAATCACCATCGAAGGGGAAAAATACCGTTTCCACAACGTGCGCGTTGACCATGTCACCGGAAAAAACAGCGTTCTGATGGTGGAACTGACCGAGGGAAAAAACCTCATTATTAAAATACTCTGCCAGGCGTTGGGACATCCGGTGGCGAAACTGGCGCGTGTGGCCTACGGCCCGCTAAAGCTGGGAAACCTGGGATTGGGCGACTACCGCCATCTGGACAGGGATGAAGTGAAAGCGCTGCTGGCCGCCGCGAAGGCCAAACCGAAACCGAAATTCATTCCGCTTGAGCAACACAAAGCGGCGCCGGAACGAAAAACACCCCCCCGAAAGGATTTTGCGGGCCGTAATAGACCATTCGCGCCGCCCCGCAGGGATGCCGCAGAGCGGGATAGACCGTTTGCGCCGCCCCGTAGGGGCGGGTTTGAAACCCGCCCTTACAGCCCCCCAGAGCGGGATAGGCCGTTCGCGCCGCCCCGCAGGGATTCGGCAGAGCGCGGCAGACCGTTCGCGCCGCCCCGGAGAGATGCCGCTGAGCGCGGCAGACCGTTCGCGCCTCCCCGCAGGGATGACGCAAGCCGTGATAGGCCGTTCGCGCCGCCCCGTAGGGAATCCGCAGAGCGCGGCAGACCGTTCGCACCGCCCCGCAGGGATGACGCAAGCCGTGATAGGCCGTTCGCGCCGCCCCGCAGGGATGCCGCTGAGCGCGGCAGACCGTTCGCGCCGCCCCGCAGGGAATCCGCAGGGCGTGACAGGCCATCTGAGGGACGCGGGCCGGGGCCTAACCGGAAACCGGCTAGACCTTTTTCGCCGAGATCTTCCGGCGCAAAGCGGCGGTGACGTAACCGATCTCTTCCAGCTTCAGCAACGCGGCGGCCCCCAAATACACCGCCACCGCCAGCAACAGCATGGCGGTCAAACCGCCAACCGTGTAACCGCCGCCGAAAAGAACGCCCCACGCCAGCCAAACCGCCGCCCCCATCGCCAGCGATGCCGCGCCTATACGTCCGAACGAGTTCCAGATGCGCGGGCCGTCCAGCCCTCCCAGCCGCTTGCGCAGCAGCCAGACCAGCGTGAGCATATTGATGGTGGAACTCAATGACGTCGCGAGGGCCAACCCCCCCGCCTGCAGCGGCTTCATCAGGATGAGGTTGAAAACGATATTGAGAAGCATCGTCGCGGCCGCTATTTTTACCGGGGTTTTGGTATCCCCCATGGCGTAAAACGCGGAAACGAAAATCTTCACGCCGGAAAAACCCAAAAGCCCCACGCAGAAGAAGGCGAGCGTAAAGGCGGTCTGCTGTGTGGAAATATGGGTGAACTCGCCACGCTCGTAGATAAGCTGCACGATCGGCTCACGCAGCACGAAAAGCCCCACCATCGACGGAACGATGAGGAACATCGTGGCGCGGTACGATTTCGAGATGGTTTCGATCATCTGGCCGATTTGGTGCTTGCCGCTCTGCACCGACAGCGCGGGGAGCAGCGCGGTGCTCATCGCCACGCCAAAGACCCCCATCGGGAACTGCACCAGCCGCTGGGCGTAATAGAGGTACGAAACCGACCCCTCGCTCAGCAGCGAAGCGAGCATCGTATCGACAAAGAGGTTGATCTCCGCCACCGCGATGCCGAACGTGGCGGGAATGGTGAGCAGGACGATCCGCTTGATCAACTCGTGTCCGGGATCGAACACCCATTTAAAAACCCATCCCTCTTTGATGGCAAACGGAATCTGGATGGCAAGCTGCAAGAATCCCCCAACCAGCACCCCCACCACCAGCGAATACACCGGCAGGGAAAACGCATCGCGCAAAAACACGGCCGCGAGGATGATGGCGATGTTGAGCATCACCGGCGACGCGGCGGGCGAGGAAAAATGGTGCATGGTATTGAGCATCCCCATGAACACCGCCGCCAGGGAGATTAAAATGAGATAGGGGAACAGCAGCCGGGTGAGATGCACCGTGAGCTGGAATTTTTCCGGCTCGTCCGTGAACCCCACGGCGATGCCTTTGAGCAGCAGCGGCGTGAAAATAATGGCGGCCACGGTAATGGCGGTGAGAAAGATGCTCAACGTCACCAGCAGGTTGTTGGCGAAACGGAACGCCTTTTCCCGGTCATCAACGGCGGTCTTGGCGAACAGCGGCACGAAGGCGGCCGAAAGCGCCCCTTCGGCGGTGAGCTGGCGCAGCATATTGGGAATGCGGAACGCGATGAAAAAGGCGTCCGCCATCGACTTCGTGCCGAAGTAATTCGCCACCACCATGTCACGCACGAAGCCGAAAACGCGGCTCAGGAGCGTGAACAGCGCAACGGTGGAAGCGGCGCGGAATATCGAGATTTTCGGCTTGTGCTCCATCACGGCCCCGCCTTGAAACCCGCGCGGCGGGTTCAATCCTCCACGGTCAATTCGGAGAACATCCCTTCCGCCAGCAACGGCGAGATGTGGGTGATAAGGTACTTCTTGATGTCGCGCACATTATGGAGCTGCAGTATCTTCTGCACATGCCTGCGCGCGTCGTACACCGAGATGCCGCGGATGAACTTCTTCACCTTCGGGATGGAGTGGGCTTCCATGGAGAGGGCCTCCACGTCCCCCATGCCGAGCAGAAGATAGGCATAAAACGGGTCGGCGCTCATTTTGCCGCAGACGCTCACGGCGATATTATTCTGGTTGGCGGCCTTGATGACCATATGCAGGAGGCGGATCACCGCCGGATTCAACGGCTGGTACAGGTGGGCCACCTTCTGGTTGCCCCGGTCGATGGCCAGCAGGTATTGGATCAGGTCATTCGTGCCGATGGAGAAGAAATCGACGTAGTGCGCGAACTCCTCCGCCATGAGCGCCGCCGAAGGGGTTTCGATCATCATTCCCACTTCGATATCGCGGTTGAAATCGATGTTTTCCTTTTCCAATTCGCGCATCACGCCGGCCAGCAGGTTCTGCGCCTTGCGTATCTCCTCGATGCTGCTGACCATCGGATACATTATTTTCAGGCTGCCGTGGGCCGATGCGCGCAGGATGGCGCGCAGTTGAGCGCGGAAAATGGCCGGATTGCGCTGGCAATACCGGATGGCCCGCAATCCCAGCGCCGGGTTGTCTTCCGGCTCCTCGTGAAAATCCGAAGGAACCTTGTCCCCCCCCAGGTCGAGAGTCCGGATAATGGCGGCATGCGGCGCGATGCTTTCGGCCACTTTGCGGTAATCCTCGAACTGTTCGTCCTCATCCGGCAGCCGGTTATCGCGCACGAACAGGAACTCGGTGCGGTACAGCCCGATCCCTTCGGCGCCGTGCTCCCCCGCGGCATGGATGTCCTGCGACGATTCGATATTCGCCATCAACCGCACGGCCTTGCCGTCCAGCGTGACGGCGGGCAGTTTCGCTTCCTTCTCCAGTTCCTGGTCGTGGTAGAAGAACTGCTGGCGCTTGCGGTTGTATATTTGAAACTGGTGATCGGTGGGCGCAACCAGCACCATGCTGGCAAGCGCGTCGACGATGACGGAATCGCCGGTTTCCACCGCCTTGGTGATCTTCGGAATGCCGACCACCGCCGGTATCCGCATCGACGAGGCGATGATGCCGGTATGCGAGGTCTTCCCCCCCGTTTCGGTCACAAGGCCGAGCACGTATTTGCCGGACATCTGCGCCGTGTCGAAAGGCGTCAGGTCGTGGGCGAACACCACCACCGGCTCGTTGAGATTGCCGAGGTTTTCCTCTTCGCGCCCCATCAATTCGTGCATCAGCTTGTTCACCACCGTTTCGATGTCATGCACCCGCTCCTTGAAATACGGATCGCGGATTTTCTCAAAACGCTGCGCCAGCTTTTCGTAGGTGGTTTTCAGCGCCCATTCGGCGTTCATCAGTTCCCGCTCTATCGCGTCCCTGGTCTGGTCGATGAGCGTGGGATCGTTCAGCAGCTGCAGGTGCGGGTGCAGAATGTCGCGCAGGTTGTTGGTGAGGTTCTTGACGCCGGCGCCGATGGAATGGATCATCTTGCCGCGCGTGGATTCCACCGCCGCCATGAAGCGTGCGGTCTCGCTTTTGACGTCCGCCCGCCCTATGTTGTGCCCCACCACGGAGAGATGGAACCGGTTGAGGACGTAGGCCTTGCCAATGGCGATGCCGGGAGAGGCGAGAATGCCTTTGTATATCTTCACGGCATGAGTTTAACCCGCTTTATTCACGGAATAAAGCGGTTAAAGCAGTTTGGCGTCGTTGAGCAAAAAACGGGTTAACGCATCGTAGGCGGCGTCTTCGTCCTCGCCTTCGGTTTCCAGCCGCAATTCGTCCCCCGGCATGGCCGCCAGCATCAAGAGGGACATGATCTCCTTGCCGTCGGCGGCGCACCTTCCGCTGAGGCGGACCGCGCACCGGAACCGGGCGGCTTCAGCCGCGAAGTGGGAGGCCAAGCGGGCATGCATCCCCCACGGGTTGGCCAGCGTGACGGCGCCGCTACGCATCCTTGGCGCGAAGAAAATCCGAAGCGAGATAGATGTTTTCCTTGCCGTAGTCGCGCAGCTTCTTCGCCATCGTCCCCATATCGTGCGTCTTTTGCAGGCTGACGGCTTTTACCAGTTGCGGCAGGTTCACGCCCGCTATAATCTCCATCCGCAGGTCCCCCTGCAACGATATGCATATATTCGAAGGGGTTCCCCCGTACATGTCGGTAAACACCAATACGCCATTGCCGTCGTCGGCGGCGCGAATGGCCTCTTTCACCATAGTGCGCGCCTCGCCGGGCGCGACGTTATGATCCACCGCCACGGCATTCAGGATGCCGTTCTGGCCGGTGATGAAATTGGCGGCGTTCATGAATTCGTGCGCCAAATTGCCGTGGGCGCAAATAACGATGCCGACCATTCATACCCCCTTAAGAATCCCGCGGAAAGCGGCTTAAAGCTCTCCTTCAAGATGCTTAATTATACCCATTATCGCGGCGGTGTCATGGGTTTCTTTTAGCCGGGCGGCCAGCCGTTCGTCCAACGCCAGACGCGATATCCGCGCCATAATTTTAAGGTGCTCCCCCGCGCGCGCGGGGGGCGCCGCCAGCAGGAAAAAGATATGTACCGGCTTGCCGTCCAGCGCGCCGAACTCGATCCCCGCCGGGGAGAGCGCCAGTCCCGCCGTAAAAGGCCCATCCCACTTGATATGGGGAACGGCAACCCCATCGCCGATGGCGGTGGAAGCCTGCCGCTCGCGGGCGGTAAAAAGACCGTGTATCAATTCGGGGCCGCCGCCGATGGCGGCCAGCGCCCGCGCCGCTTCGCGCAACGCCCCGTCCTTTGTCGCGGCATTAAGCGACGGGATAACCGCGCGGGCATCCAGAATATCCGAAAACAAATACCGATCCATCGGCACCCCAAACAAAACCGGCGGCGGTTGCGTCAACCGCCGCCGGTTTGTGCGGAATTAAAGAATATTACTCTTCCACCGCGCCCATATCGGGGGCGATTTCCGTGCCGCGCACATGCGGATGGGCCTTGAGTTTTTCCTTGTATTTTTTGGCTTGCGCGGCGATTTTGTCCATCACCTTGTCGATAGAGGCATACATGTCCTCGGACTCCTCGACGCCGCGAAACTCCACGCCGCCGCCGGTCACCGTCACTTCAGCCCTCTGGCGGAATTTGTCCACCGAAAGGGTGATGTTGGCGCGGATGTTGAAGTCGATGAACTTGTTAAGAACGCCGGCCTTTTCCATCGCGTAGTCTTTCAGGGCGGGAGTAACCTCCACATGCTTGCCATGAATATGTATTTGCATCTCAAATCCCTCACTTTCCTTTGTTAGTTAATATATCTTTTTACGTTTGGATGCCGGAGGCACTTTAAGTTCCTTCCGGTATTTGGTCACCGTGCGGCGGGCAATTTTAACGTCCTGCATTTCCAGCATCTTCACGATTTGATCGTCCGTCGCCGGCTTCTTCGAATCCTCTTCCATCACGATTTTTTTGATCATCTCCTTCACGCGGACGGAAGAGACCATATTGCCCAAATAGCTGTCCACGCCGCTGTGGAAAAAATACTTCAGCTCAAAAATTCCCTGTGGCGTGTGAATGTACTTGTTGCGCGTAACGCGGCTGATGGTGGACTCGTGCATGCCGATATCCTCCGCGACATCCTTGAGCACCAACGGCTTAAGATGCGACATGCCGTGGTCCAAAAACCCGCGCTGGAATTTCACGATGCTCCGCCCCACTTTCAGCATGGTCTGGCGGCGCTGCTCGATGCTCTTGATAAGCCACTCCGCGGCGCGGAATTTGCTCTCCACAAACTCCTTGGCCGATTCCTGCACCTGCTCTTTCCCTTTCAGGATGGTGCGGTAGTAGGGGCTTATCTTCAGGCGCGGAACGCCGTCGTCGTTGAGCAGCACATGGTAGTCGTCGTTCATCTTGACGAGGTAGAGGTCCGGCTCCACATAGTGGGCCTTTTCGGGATTGATGGTGCGGCCCGGCGCCGGGTCGAGACAGCGGATGAACTCGATTGACTCCATCACGCGCTCCACGTCAACCCCCAGATCGCGGGCGATCTTGGCGTAGTTGCGTTCGGTCAGGTTGCCCAGATGCCCCGCGATGATTTCGCGGATGATCGGATCGTCCGGCTCCAGCGCTTCGGCCTGGAGCTGGAGGCATTCCTTCACGTCGGCGGCGCCCACGCCCGTCGGATCGAACCGCTTGATGATGGCCAGCACCTCCGCCACCTCTTCCAGCGTGGCGCCCGATTCCTCGGCGATCTCGGCCAATGGCGTCTTGAAAAAGCCGTCGTCGTCGATGTCGGCGACGATAAGCTGGCCGATTTCGTTTTGTTTCGGCTGGAGCACCGTGACGTTAAGCTGCCAGAGCAGGTGGTCGTAGAGCGATTCGCTCCCTTTGAGCGTGTTTTCCAGCGATGGCCGTTCCTGATACCCTTCGCCGGTTCCCCCATCATAGGCTTCTTCCTGAAGATAGGAATCCCAATCTATTTCATCGGTCCGGCTTTTCTCCGGGACGGCTTCCTTCATGACGGCGTCTTCCTGAAATTCGGTGCGGACCGGCTCCTCCGGGACTTCGCTCGCTTCGCGCGCCGCTTCGGCTTCCACCTCCTGGGTGTCGTCCTCGGCCGCCGCCTCTTCCAGAAACGGGTTTTCCTCCATCTCCTGCCGTATGGCGCTGATGAGCTCCATGCGCGTCATGGGAAGCATCTTGATCGCCTGCTGCAGCGCCGGCGTCATGATAAGGCGCTGCGAGAGCTTCATCTGCAGCTTCATATCCATGCCCATCAAGCCATTACCTCATTGAAAAATTTTTGCCCAGATAGAAGGTGCGCGCTTTTTCCGACGCGACGATCCAGTCCGGCGCACCGCTTTCGATAATGCGCCCCTCGTTGATGATATAGGCGCGGTCGACAATCTCCAGCGTTTCACGCACGTTATGGTCGGTGATCAGTATCCCGATCCCCTTTTCCCTCAGCTCTTTTATTATTCCCTGTATCTCAATCACCGCCAGCGGATCGATCCCCGCAAACGGTTCGTCCAGCAAAAAAAACGACGGCTTTATCGCCATTGTGCGGCTGATTTCCAACCGCCGCCGCTCGCCGCCGGAAAGGGCCGAGGCGGAACTTTCGGCCAAATGCCCGATTTTCAAGTCATCCAGCAGGCTTATGGCCCGCCGCTCCCGCTCATCCCGGGAAAGCGGCATCATCTCCAGCACCGCCATTATATTTTCCTTTACCGTCAATTTGCGGAAAATCGACGGCTCCTGCGCAAGATAGCCGATCCCCAGCCGCGACCGGCGGTACATCGGCATCAGCGTAATATCCGTGTCATCCACGCGAACCGTACCCCCTTCAGAGCGGGTGAGTCCGACGATCATGTAAAAAGTGGTTGTCTTGCCGGCGCCGTTCGGCCCCAGCAAACCGACCACTTCGCCCTCGCGGATTTCAACATCAACGCTGTCAACAACCCTGCGGCCCCGGTAGGTCTTTACCAAACCCGCAGCCTTTAAAATCCGCAAAGCTCCAACCTCCGGGCAGTGACAAAACTATAATGTAGCTTCAAGACATCGCACCATAACTATCTATTTTTTAGCGGCTTGGTATTGGAAAGCTCCACCGAGGCTTTCTGTCCACTACCTCCCTCGATCATTATACCCCCATTGTCATAGGAATATACGATCCTTTCCCCGCTGATTTTGTTTTCCTTTTCAAAGACAACCGGATTATCGGTAACAACCACTTTTTTATCTTCGTATGTCAGCTCCGCGCGTCCCCCTTCCAGGCGATGATCCCCTTTGGTCACCCGCACATTGCCGATGGCGATGATTTTGGTGAAACTCTCTTTTTTCTCATCGCCGTACACTTCCAGATGTTCCGCCTTGAGCACCATATTGCCGTGCTTGGCTTCCACGTTCCCCTCGAAAAGGATGCGGTTTGTTCCGCTTTCGGTGGTCATCCGGTCGGCGGTGATGATGGTTTTTAAATCCAGCGGTTCAGCGCCGCAAACCGCCGGCAGCAGGAGGAAGCAGAAAAACAGGACTTGGGAAACGGCTTTCATGCTTTATCCCTCCGTCCTAAAATGTCGCCTGAACCGCATCGAGAACCGCGAAGGTTTGCCGTTCCATATCGACCACCAGCCCCCGGCCGGTGATGACGGCCGTCCGGCTTTCCAGCCGCACCGCGTCGCCGGTGAATATCTGGCGCTTTTTCTGGCTCCAGTTGAGCGTTTGGGCATGCAGGGTGGCCGGCGGCGCCCCATTTGTTTTTACCGACACCCCGCCGCTGAATACGATGTCGCTGGTGGCGTTTTGCACCACGGCGGCGGGCGATGAAAGATCCAGCCCCATCAGCCCCCGTTTCGCGGCGGGGAGATAGCGCATATGCACCTCCGTCATTTCCCTTACATCATCCTTCATGCTGACCACGTCGGCCGTGATGTTCCACCGGTCTTCGCCGGCGGTTTTTTCGGACATCTTGAACGCCTTGATCCTGCCGCGCACGCCTTCGCCGCCAAGCCCATCGGACGCAATCCACGCATTGCCCGCGTTGACGGCGCCCGGATGGGACATGATGTGATACCCCCCCGCCACGATCACCCCGGCAATGGCGGTCAACAAGGCAAAACGGAGCGCGAACCGCAACCTGTCAAGCGCATGGTAAAACGTTCTGGTTATCATGCGGCGCGCTTACCTCGATGGTACGTTCGTTTTGTCCGGTTATTCCCATGGTCACATTAATTATTCTGCCGGGAAGAGAATAACAGAATGACTTGGGCCATTCAACGACGCTGATCCCCTTCCCCCAATAATCATCAAGCCCCAGGGCGGTGATGTCGCCGGCGTTTTCCACGCGGTAGAAATCAAAATGGTGGATCGGCGGAACCCCTTCGTATATGTTCAAAATGGTGTAGGTGGGGCTTTTCACCGGCGCGCCGCCCCCCGCCCCCCGCAGGCCGTCCACCAGCCCGCGGACAAAAGCGGTCTTGCCGGCCCCCAGTTCGCCGGAAAGGCAGAGCACGTCCCCCGCGCGGAGTCCGGCGGCCAGTTCCCGCGCGAAAGCCACGGTCTCTTCTTCGGATCGGGTGATCCGCCGCGCGGGAAACGGCGCCGGCGTCCCCGGTATTTCATGTGCCATGCCTGAATTATGCGGCAAAAGGCCTGAAACACACAACGCCCCCCCCGCCCCATATAAAATGCCTGTTGTGCCGCCATGCGGTTCTGGTAAATTCGTGGTCATGAAGATACTGGTGTTGGGGGCGGGCGCGGTGGGCGGCTATTTCGGCGGCAGACTGGCGCTGGCCGGGCACGAGGTTTTTTTCACCGCGCGCGGGGAGCATCTGAAAGCGCTGCGGGAACACGGCCTTTCGGTGCGGAGCTGCCAGGGCGATTTTACCGTTCATCCCGAATCGGCCGAACGTTTTGGGCCGATTGCCGGCCTCGGCCTCATCCTCCTCTGCGTAAAACACAAAGATACCGCCGCCCTCTTGCCGCAACTGAAGGAACAGGCGGGCGAAACCACCACCGTCATCAGCCTCCAGAACGGCGCCGGCAGCGAGCGGTTTTTCATCGATGCCGTGGGAGCCGAAAAGGTGGCCGGCGGCATCGCCCACATCGGCGCGGCGCTGGAGGGGCCGGGAAAGATCAGCCACACCGCGCGCGGCGTCATCACCATCGGCGAACTGGACGGCGCGCCAAGCGAACGGACCGCGGCGTTTAAAAAGCTGTTTGAAGAGGCCGGTATCACATGCAACCTCTCCGCCAACATCAAAAAAGACAAATGGGAAAAGCTGATGTGGAACGCCGGGTTCAACGGCCTCAGCGCCCTCACCCGCCTGCCGGTGCATCCGCTTCTCAACCACCCCCCCACGAGAGTCATCATTAAAAAGCTGATGGAGGAACTGGTGGCGGTCGCCCACGCCGCCGGAGTGCCGGTGAATGCGGCGCTGCCGGACAGGTATATCGAGAACACCCTCAAAGGGGGGGAAGTTTACCCCTCCACGCTGCAGGACGTGAAACAGGGAAAGAGCACCGAGATAGACATCATGAACGGAACGGTGGTGGAAGAAGGAAAGAAACACGGCGTCGCCACGCCGTATAATGAAGCGGTCTGGGCCGCCGTATCGGCAATCGACGCGGCGGGGGGAGGAGACCGGCGTTAGCGCTTTGCTTTTACCGGCTTCTTGCTTGGGGCTGCCTTGCGCACGCTTTTTCCAGCCGCCTTTTTCGTTTCTTTCTTGTCCTTATCCGCGTTTTGCCCCGGCTTTATCAGGCAGTTATCACACAAGTGATCCGCTTCGCGCCCGCACATAAGGCAGGAGAGAATATCGCCGTTCATGGTCAGTTTGCCGCCGCAGTGATTGCAGATCGTCACAACCTTGTTGTTTTCCATCATCACTTAATGTCCTTCCCGCTAAACAATCTGAAAAATAAACGCGCTTGACAAGCAGCACTCTTCCGGCCACGAGCCAAAACGTGGAGAAGGTTACCGTGGCATGCCCCAAAAGTCAATTCCATAATTGGATTATTACATCGTGGCTGGCAACCCGATGTTTTATTACATATCCCGCCCCTTGTTTGCAGCCCACGGAGAGTGAAAAACGGGCAATTTGAAGTTGACAAACATGACAGGCCACATTACCATTACCCCTTCATCCGGCTGGGGTTGTAGTACAGTTGGTTAGTACGTCTGCCTGTCACGCAGAAGGTCGCGGGTTCGAGTCCCGTCAACCCCGCCATTTTTATTCCCGCCATTCCCCCGCATTTGGTAGAGTGCCGATAATGGAAAAAATGCGTGAAAACCTGGCCAACCGGCTGGAAGAACGGTGGCAGCCGCCCCCCTGCACATCGCTCAGCGGGCTGCGGCGCTTTTTCGATCTGCAGGCCGGCACCGTGTGGAGCGACCTCGCCCCGTTTTTGACAAAAGCGGAAGGAACGCTGCTGGATGCCGGGTGCGGCGCGCAGCCCTACCGCCCGTTGCTGCCGCCGGATGTGCGTTACATCGGCATTGACCAGCGGGCGGCGGAGGCCGATTTCGGCTACAAGACGCCCGGCACCATCTACTACACCGGAGACCGCTGGCCGGTGGAGAGCGGCGTTGCCGATATCGTGCTCGCCACCGAAACGCTGGAACACCTGCGCGATCCGCGGCTCTTTCTGGCCGAAGCGTTCCGCTGCCTTAAAGGGGGCGGACGCCTCCTCCTCACGGTTCCCTTTGCGGCGCGGTGGCATTACATCCCGCATGATTATTTCCGCTACACGCCGTCCGGCCTGAAGATGCTGCTGGCGGAAAGCGGTTTCACCGGCGTGGAAATCTACGCGCGCGGCAACCCCGTTACCGTGGCAAGCTATAAATGCATGGCGCTGGCCCTGCCATTCCTCATTCCGCAGGGGGTTGGCCTGTTCAAGCGGCTCCTTTTGGCGTTGATAGGGGCGCTGATGCTGCCGTGGTTCCTCTTCTTCGCCATCCTCGGCAATATTTCGCTGGCATTCGGCGGCGGCGACGATTGCCTCGGCTACACGGCGCTGGCCCGCAAGCCGAAACCGTAACCTCCCCGCCCCCCCTTCCCGCCGACGTTGACAGGCGCGGCCCTGTCAAAATACAATTCTGCGTGGTGATATAACTTTTGAGGGAAAGACATACGCCACAATGATTGAACGGCTAAAGGTACTGGTGCTGAACAACACGTTCGAGCCGCTGCACTTTACCCCGGCGCGCCGCGCCGTGAGCATGCTGCTGGCCGAACGCGCCGAGCAGATCGAAAGCGACGGCGTCGTGCTCCGCTCCTTCAGCGGCCAAATGGCCTGCCCCACCGTCATCCGCCTCAAGCGCCATGTCCGCATCCCCAACTGGGGAATGGTCGCGTTCAGCAAAAAAAACATCCTCCGGCGCGACCGGCGCACCTGCCAGTACTGCGGCCAGACCGAAGAGGATATGACCATGGATCACATCGTCCCCCGCTCGCTCGGCGGCGGCATCAGTTGGCTGAACGTGGTGGCTGCCTGCAAAAAGTGCAACCTGAAAAAAGGAAACCGCCTGATCGGCGACACCGGCATGCGGCTTATCCGGAAACCGTATGTGCCAAAGTTCATCACGTTTTCGAACCATCCCCCCACCGTGCCTGAAAGCTTCATCAAAAGCTGGCAGAAATATCTCGCCGCCTACGTTAAAGACGCCATCTAAAAAAAACGCCGCCCAACCACCCTCCCCTGAGGTGGCTGCTCAAACCATCCTTCGGCTATCAACCGAGGCCATACGAACCTTATTTTACGGTTCAAGACGAAAGCCGGAGCAGGCCACAAATTAATGGTGGATCTGGGGGGGATGGCCACTGTTCGCGGCAACATCACGTTGCCGCTCCATCGGCCCCGATTCGCTTACTTTCCGTGCCTCCATGCACGGAAACGCTCCCTTGCCGGTCGCGTAAGCAAGCTCACTTTCGATCCCCCCCCATTGATTGGGGGTAAAGCGAAGTCGTTGGATTTAGCATGAACAATGGTAAAAATATGGTGGAGCTGGGGGGAATCGAACCCCCGGCCTCTTGAATGCCATTCAAGCGCGCTCCCAACTGCGCTACAGCCCCAACCAGCGATTTTCGCTTCTCACGAAACGAAGCTACAGAGTAACGATACACGTTTGTCTTGTCAAACATTTTTCTTCGTCCATGCCGGAGAAGTTTTGCGGAAGAACCCTTGGGTGGTGCGGCGCGTGGCGAAAAACTTGCTTTGTCTGCGGAAAAAATTGGAACGAACGGCCAATCGCCCCTGAATTTTCACAATGCCTGAATTGGTCGGGATGGCCGGATTCGAACCGGCGACCCCCTGCTCCCAAAGCAGGTGCGCTAGCCAGCTGCGCTACATCCCGTATCCGTGGCAGGCATTACAATAACGCATAACGGCGGTTACGGCAAAATTCTAATTACGTTTGAGCCGCCGCACTTCCTTTATCAGTCCGTAGAAAAGGTTTTGTTCGCGCGCGTCGAGATTGGCCCGGTCGAAGATGTCCTTCAGCTTTTCCGGCACGGACGGCGCGCCCATGCCCAGTTCGGCAAAGAGGGCGAACAGTTCCTGGTAAAATCTGTCCCGTTCCGCGATGGGGAGGTTGATTATTGGAGCGGCGGTTTCGCGGCCCGGCTGGCCGTCCATGCAAAGGCGCACTTCAAGGCAGACCATCGCCACCGCCTGCGCGAGGTTGATGGAGGGGAAGCCGGGATTGGACGGTATGGCGAGCACTTTGCCGCACCGGTCAAGGTCTTCGCGCGTGAGCCCGAATTTTTCCGATCCGAAAACCACCGCCACCCGGTTGCCGCGCGCGAGGGCGGCGATTTCCCGCGCGGCGGCGGCAATGTCGAGCGACTCCCCCCGCTTCATCCGGTGGCTGGCGGCGAAGGCGATATGATAACCGCCGACCGCTTCGGGGAAAGCGGGGCTGATTGCGGCGTTTTCCAGAATATCCTCCGCTCCCCGGATCATCCGTATGGCGGCGAGGTGACCGTATTCGGTCGGGTTCACCAAATGCAGGTTGGAAAAGCCGAGATTTTTCATCACGCGGCAGACCGCGCCGATGTTGGCCGCGTGGCGGGTGCGGTCCAGGACGATTCCCACGTTGGCGAGCGCGGCGGGAAGTGTTACTTCGAGCCTTTGCTGTCCCACAGGCCCTTCATTTTGCTGACCAGGGAGGCGGTGGGAGAGGTGGAGGTGAACATTTCCGGAACCGGCTTGTCGAGAACATTCAGCAGCACAAGCCGGTACGAGCAGATGGTGACCAGCGTTTTTTCGTGCAGAATGACCGGTTCCGCTTTCGGAATGATTTGGCCGTCCACCAGCGTGCCGTTGTTGGATCCCATATCCTCGATGAATACCTGGCCGTTCTCCTCCCATATCTTGGCGTGGCGGCGGCTTACGAGGTTGTCGCTCAGGCGTATCTGGGCCTCTTCGTGGCGGCCGATAACCTTTTCTTCGCCGGAAACCTGGAATTCATGGAACTCCTTGTCCGGCCCGAGGGCCACGAGCTTGAATTTTTTTGTCATCGCTCCCATGACCATCGTTGCGGCGGCCTCGTCTCCGTCCGGCGAAACCGCTCCCTTATGGCCGCCGGTGGGCGCCACAAAGGTGATGCGGATTTCCCCCAGCGAGATTTCATCGCCGAAGGCCAGTTCCTTTTTCGTCACTTGCCCGCCGTTGATGGTGGTGCCGATGCGGCTGCCGAGGTCTTCGATAAAATACTTTCCGTTTTCCAGCGTTATTTTGGCATGGTGGCGGGAAATATAGCTTTCGTCCAGCACCACATCGCTGTCCGGCGCGCGGCCAATAACCGTTTCGGGCTGGTTGAGGTGAACGATCCGTTTGCCGCGGTCGGCCTCTTCGATCACGATGCTCGGTCCGATGGCGCCGGTTTCCGCAGCCACCTCTTTCGAGCTTTTTTGGAATTTGAACATCTGGCTCTGGGTGAGTATGGAACTGGTGGACGCCGCTTTTTTCTTCTCTTCCACAGTGAACGCTTTAGGGGCTTTTTTGTCTTCCGCGATCTCTTCCGGAATCCAGAACGCCTTAAAAATCCTGAACGGCTCCTTTTTACCCTTGAGCGAAGTAAGTTTCTGGAAAGAGCAGTAAATCTCGTCTTTGTCCGCCAGCGCGTTGTAGGTATCCTCCGAAAGGTACACTTCGCCGGGGTTGCCCTGCGTTTCTATGCGGGAAGCCACATTCACCACATCGCCGTAAATATCCTTTTTTTCCACAAGCCCCTGCCCGATGTGTATCCCGATGCGCACCTGGATCGGCACTTTGGGGTTTTTGGCTTTGTTAAACTCGGCGACGCTTTTTTGGATTTGAATGCCGCAGCGGACGGCGTCCTGCGGCGCGTCGAACCAGGAGAGTGTGCCGTCCCCCATTGTTTTCACCAGATGGCCGTGTTGCTGCTCGATTATCGGGAAGACGATTTTGTTATGCTGTTCGATCAAGAAACGCGCCGCGAAGTTGCCCTCGGTTTCCGCGAGGGCGGTGGAACCCTTCATGTCGGTGAACATCACCGTTATGTTCTTCGTGTATTTGTTGCGTAAAAGCTCGTCCAGCCGTTCGCGCTCTTCCAGAAGACGGCCAAGATCGCCGGACATCGACGCGGTGGGGTCGGTCTCCATATCCCCGTCGCCGGGTTTCTTAGGTTCTTCGCTCATGCCATTCCATATACATTAGCCATCAACCAAGAATTATATAAATAAACAGGCGTTATCTGTGAGTGTTTTTTTGGGGGGACTCCGCTTTATCCCGGATTCCAATTTTACTTCGGCAGGGTAGGCAATTTTGCCTGCCATTGCCACAATGTGCCAAACATGCCGGCCCAGTGCCGCGGCACGGGGTGACCCGGGAATGGCGGAATAAATATGCGGCGGCAAAGCCTGCGGAAGGAGGAACGGAGATACCCCGCAAGGGTACGGCACCCAGACATACTAACGAGTTCCTTGGTAAGTGTTGGCATCAAATAGCTTTTCTGGGGCGAAAAAATCGGGGTAGAATATTGAAATAATGAGCGACACTGGCAACCTGCCGCAATTCGTTCCCGTAACGATTGATAAAAGCCACATCACAACCATAGGGGAAAGGCTGTACGCGGAAAGTATCGAATTTGTCCGTGAACTGGCCAACAACGCCTATGATGCCGATGCGACTTTGGTCAACGTAATTACCGGCGATGATTCCATTGAGGTAAGGGACAACGGAAGCGGAATGGACATGAACGGTCTAACGCAGTATTTCAACATTGGTTCGCAGAACAAATTAAATTCCCCAAAATCTCCCATACACGGGAGGGACAGGATAGGAATGTTCGGAATCGGAAAGTTCGCAAGCCTTTCCGTCTGCAAACGTTTCGAGGTTCTCACTAAAAAGGACGATTTTGTCGCTAGGGTCGTATTTGACAAGGAAATTTGGGAAAGCGGCAAAAACGAGTGGAAACTCCCCCTTGAGATACTTCCCCCGGATTTCAGAAAGGAAAACGGCACCACCGTAATCCTGTCCGGAATGGAAAAAAGGTTCGACCCGAAAGACATAGAGGGGAAAATTGTCGAGGGAACTCCGATTAAAGCCCCGCATTTCCGTGTCAAAATAAACAATAACACCGTGACGCCCAAGAGCTTGTCGGGACATAAAATTCCCGTCCTCGAAGGAACCTCCTTTGGAATCATTACCGGAGAAATAATAATAGTCGCGGAAACGGCGATCCTTTCGACCGAACCTGGAATAGAGGTCAAGGTCAAGCAGGTTACGGTCAAGAGAGAGCTTTTCGGGATGGAAACGTGGGGAAAGGTTTTTGTCAGGGTCAGGGGCGAAGTCAACGCCGATTTCCTTCCCATTACGAGCGATAGAACGGGTTTTTTAAAAGACTCCGACGAATACAAAGAATTCAACCGCGCCATGCTTGTGGTCATGGAGGGGATAAAAACCTATATACACAAGTTGACCACAAAAACCGAGGGTCGAAAGATCAGCAGGGTGCTGAAGGATGCCTTACAAAGGATTTACAAGGCTCTTGCGGCAAACCCGGACCTGTCGCCATTTGGCGCGTTCCCCGTCGGGGAGCGGACGAAAGGATCCGGCACCCCGGCCATAACCCCCGAAACGAACGGGGGCGTTTCCACACAAGACGTAACTCCCGCGGAACAACAAAAGGAACCCCCCAAGAAAAGAAAAAAGAAACCAAAGGTGAAAAGCCTTACCCCAAACGCCATCATAAAAAAAATAAAGTTTGGGGATACCGGCGTTTCTTGCGTTGTTGACAGCTTCGGGGAGAACGGCCCCGAAGTTTTTACCGAGGACACGACAATTTATTTGAACCGCGACCATCCACTTTACAAGAGAGAGTCCTCAAGGGCGGATACCCATACGTTGAACCTTGCCCGGCTAATCACTCAAGAGATCGCCCTTATGAAAGATCCCAAGAACCCCAGGCAGGCATTTGACAGGCAGAGTAAACTGCTCCGCGATGCGTTTATCGAGGGTGTTTAAAAAACGACGGCCGCAAGACCGTTGCACATTAACTGGCTGGTTTTCAGGTGATCATTGGTGGCTGGTTTTGGGGTGATCGGTGAAAATATTAACCAGATGCTGGAAAAGGCGTCCTTATACATCCACATCCCGTTTTGCCGCTCCAAGTGCGTTTATTGCGATTTTGCTTCGTTTGCCGGAATTGAGCGCCTGATGGAGCCGTATACGGCTGCTTTGGAGCGGGAAATGGACGCCGCCCCGCGGTTGGCGGCGCCGACGGTCTATATAGGGGGCGGAACGCCATCCTACCTTTCCGCGCAGCTTATGGAAAGGGTACTGAGGGGGATAGCGGGACACTTTAGCATTGAGGAGGGGGCCGAATTTACCGTTGAGGCAAATCCCGGGGCGGCTTCGGAAGGACTTTTTGAACTGTGGCGCCGGAACGGGGTAAACCGATTGAGCATTGGCGTGCAAAGCTTCAGCGGCCACCTGCTAAAAATCATTGGACGAAGCCATACCTCCGCCGCCGCGCGGGAGACCTTTGCCACGGCGCGGGCCGCGGGGTTTGATAACGTCTCGCTCGACCTCATGTACGGCCTTCCGGGGCAGACAATGGCCGGCTTGAAAGATGATTTGCGGACGTTGCTTGATCTGCGGCCGGAACATATTTCCGCCTACCAACTGATTTTGGAGGAGGGAACCCCGCTGGAAAAAATGGTGTGCGATGGAACGGCGGGATTGCCGGATGATGACGAAACATACGAAATGAGTGAAGCCATAACCGCCGCGCTGGAAGAGGCCGGGTACCGTCACTATGAGATATCAAACTACGCCCTGCCCGGACGCGAATGCCGCCACAATACCGCTTACTGGCTGGGAAAACCGTTTTTGGGATTGGGGAGCGGGGCGCATTCTTTCATCAACGGCAAACGGCTGGCAAACCCGGACGAGGTGGAAGAATATATGCATCTTATCGAAAGCAAAGGATATGCTTTTAAGGAGATATTTACAGATGAAAAGGCGCGCATAATCGATTACTTGCTTATGCGTTTGCGATTAATAAACAATGATGTAACATTTAAAGAGTTAAGTAACGCATTAAATATGAATTTCAAGGAGCGCTTTGAAAAGCCTCTCGCCAAGCTTCGAGAAGAAAAGTATATAACAGTTACCGATTCATCGTTAAAGCTAAGTAAAAAAGGGATACACTATTTGGATAACGTCCTCCTTGAATTCTCAAAGGTGTGATAATATGCACACAAATGGAGGAAAAATAAGCTCATGGCTGACAATCGTATAAAAATATTCAAGGATATATCCGAGATTGTTACGGCAACGATCGATTTGGATAATCTGTTGGACGTTATTATCGTTACAGCCACAAAAATAATGAACGCAAAGGCGAGTTCATTGCTCCTGAAGGATGATAAGAGCGGCAAGCTTTTTTTCCATATCGTCACGGGCGATAAAAAGGAAGAAGTAAAGCTGTACGAACTGGACAAGGGGGAAGGGATCGCCGGTTGGGTGGCGGAGAACGGCAAGCCGTTGCTGGTGACCGATGTGAAGGAGGACCCCCGCTGGAATAACAAGATATCTTCCGCCATCGGATTCGATACCAACTCCATCGCGTGCGCTCCGCTGAAGGTGGGAGAGAAGATTTTAGGGGTGATCGAGATCATCGACCGCGCCAACGGCGAGGTGTTGGGCCAGGAAGACCTGGAAATGCTGATTGCGTTCAGCGAAGTGGCCGCGGCGGCCATCCTGAAAGCGCAGGTGTATACCAACGTCAATCAGGAGAATAAGAGGCTCAAGGAAGAGCTAGGTGAAAAATTCACCATTATCGGGGAAAGCCTGGCGTTGAAAAAGGTGGTCGGCGATGCCAGCAAAGTGGCGCACTCATCCGCCACGGTGCTGATCACCGGCGAAAGCGGCACCGGCAAAGAGCTGATCGCCCGTTTCATCCATAACACCAGCCCCCGCAAAAGTTCCCCTTACGTCGCCGTTAACTGCGGCGCGTTGACCGAGACGCTGCTGGAATCGGAGCTTTTCGGGTACGAAAAAGGCTCCTTCACCGGCGCGGACAGCCAAAAAGCCGGCCTGTTCGAGGCGGCGCACGGCGGCACCATCTTCCTTGATGAAATCGGCGAGACAACGCCGGGCATGCAGGTGAAGCTTCTGCGGGTGTTGCAGGAAGGGGCGTTCAACCGCGTCGGCGGCATTCATCCGATAAAGGTGGATGTGCGCGTGGTGGCGGCCACCAACAAGGATTTGGAAAAACTGGTCGAGGAAAAAAAGTTCCGCGAAGACCTTTTTTACCGCCTCAACGTGGTGCGGATAAAGATGCCATCGCTGGCCGAACGCAAGGAGGA
>JACRGQ010000041.1 GCA_016217735.1 Nitrospinota bacterium | reverse complement strand
GCTTCCCAAGCTGAAGGTTGCGGGTTCGAATCCCGTCTCCCGCTCCAAGAACATCCCTAAAAATAATCCCAAACCCAAACCGCGCTTTGACGCGGCTCCCGGCAGGCTCCGCCTTCGGCTACGCACTCCCGCTCCAATTATTAATTTATTTTATTTTTCCCCACCGGGATGGTAATGTCCCGGTATGCAAAACGCTGACGATATCCGCATCTGTTTTATCGGCGACTCGTTCGTCAATGGAACGGGCGACACCGAGTGTCTCGGATGGGCCGGCCGGGTCTGTCAGATCGCCAACAGCAAGGGGAGTAAAATCACTTTTTACAACCTCGGGGTGCGGCGGGACACCTCGGCGGACGTGAAGCTGCGCTGGAAGCGTGAAGCCGCGAGCCGGCTGACGGGGCCGTTCAGCGGACGGATCGTCCTCTCCTTTGGCGTAAACGACACCGCCATCGTCAAAGGCAAGCAGCGGGTATCCTTCGGCGATTCCGTCAAGAACCTGCGGGCCATCCTCACCCCCGCGATGAAACAGTATGGCGTCATCATGGTCGGTCCGCCGCCGGTATCCGACCCGGCGCACAACAAACGGATCGCCCGGCTTTCCGCCGCTTACGCCGCCGCCGCCAAAAAGCTGGGCGTGCCATACCTCGACATCTTCACCCCCTTGAGCAAATCGGCCTTGTGGATGGAGGAAATTGACGGCCACGACAAGCACCACCCCGACGGCGGCGGCTATACGCTTCTCGCCGCGCTGGTGCTGGAGTGGGAACAGTGGTGGTTCCGCTAAATACCCGGTGCGACGCCCGTTAACGGGTGCCGAACTTGGTTTCGATGGCGATGCCGCACTCTTTCAGGAAGTCGTTCGGCAGGATGCCGCCGGCGAAAATGAACACCGAGTCGTTGGGAATGGCGGCGGTTTGCCCCTTCTGTTCCAACGTCACCGCATTTGCCTTGATCTCCCGCACGTTTGATTCCATCATCAGCGTCACCTTGCCGGCCTTCACCGCCGCGTCAATCCGTGTTTGGTTCCCCGCCTTGATGCGGGAGAAGGTTGGGCCGCGGTAGGAGAGCGTCACTTCGTTCCCCTCCTGTTTGGCGAGCGCGACGGCCGCTTCCACGGCGCTGTCGCCCCCGCCCACCACCAATATCTTCTGTCCGTTGTAATGCTCCGGCTCCAGCAGGCGGTACATGACCTTGGGGAGCTTTTCGCCCGGCACCCCCAGTTTGCGCGGCGTGCCGCGGCGGCCTATGGCCAGAAGCACAAAGCGGGTCAACAGTTCCCTCTTGGAGGTTTTCACGATGAACTTCGTGGTATCGCGCGTGAGGCTCAGCACCTTTTCGTTGCCGTTCACTTCGAGCTGCGCCTTGGCGATGATGTCCTTCCAGAGCGCAAGAAGCTGTTCCTTGCTCAACTCGCCGGTTCTTATTTTTCCGTAGATCGGCACTTCCACCGGACGGGTCATGACCACCTTGGCGCGCGGATAGGAGAGGATCGCGCCGCCGAATTCCTCTTCTTGGTCGAGCAGGATGTAATTCAGGTTCTTGCTCTTGGCGGTAAGCGAGGCGGCCAGCCCGGCGGGCCCGGCGCCCACGATGAGGAGATCGTATACGCCCGGCTCCTTGGGAAAATGCCCGGCCTTGAGGTCTTCCTCGATATAGCCGACGGATTCCATCCCCTGCGTCATCGCGTTGCGGATAAGCCCCATGCCGCCCAGTTCGCCGGCGATGAATATATGCTCCATGTTGGATTCGAAGTTCGGCATCACCTGCGGAATGTCCACGCCGCGCTTTTCCGTGCCGAACACCAGTTCGATGGCCCCCACCGGGCAGGCGCGGGCGCAGGCGCCGTGGCCGACGCAGCGGGATGCGTAAACCGCTTCCGCCTTGTTATCCACGATCCCCAGCACATTTTTTTCGGGACAGGCGTTGATGCAGCTGCCGGAACCGATGCAGATGGCCCGGTTCACCTTGGGATGGATGGTGGCCGGCTCGGAGAGGCCGTACTGCTTGGCCCGCTCGATCTCCTTCGACATTTTTTGGGAGCCGCGCTTTTGCAGAAGCAGGTAGGGTCCCACCACCGCCAGAATGATCACCGCCCCCGCGATCAGGGTGATGTTTTGAATGACAAGGTTCAGCAACGCGTCCATGGATGCCTCAGATGCGGAAGACGTAGTACACGCCGACATGCAGGAACATGACGATGAACATGATGATGGCGAACGGCTTGTGGAACACGTGCCAGTAGTGCAGCAGCTTGTGCGACGCCTCGAGGAACTCGATGGAGCGCACCAGCCGCCCCTTTTCCCGTATCAGCTTGAAGATGCGGTTCCGCACATGATCGGGTATCCGCCTGTTGGCCTTGAGGCCGCGCCATATGCCATACATCGTGGCCATGTTTTTTATGTCGGTGGTGAACAGCGCCATCAACGCGCCGAATGCGCTGAGCTGGCGATCGGGCTTTGGCCCGGCTATCCGCTCGAAATAATGCTGGACGTCGTATTGCCCTTTGGCGAACTTTTCGATCTCAAGGGTGATGTCGTCCATTATCTCGTTGATCTCGTCCATCTTCAGTTCCTGCCCGGAGATGGAGCGGGGAATCTGCACATACAGATAGCGGCCCAGGAAGCCGCTGACCGCCACCAGCACGGCCGACCAGTAGGACAGCGCCACGATGCCGCCGAACTTATAGGTGCTGTGCGCCGTCACCAGCAGGGTGCCGACGATTCCCAGAAACATGTGAATGTCGAGCCAATAGCGGATGGGACCGACGTTCTGCATGAACTTGAAATGCTTCCGCATCGAATAGAGCATCATGATAACGAAACAGGCGCTGCCTATCCAGCCAACGAGATGCCAGATGCCGCGGTTGGGTTGGGTAGCCACCTGATAGCCGGTGAGCAAACCGCTTTTATGCGCTACATCCAGAAAGGTGAACGGTTGTCCCGTCAGTTCCAAATAGCTCTCAGCGAATACCAGCGCCAAAACGATGATACCGATGGCGGTGAGAATCAACGGGAGGAGGGGGCTCCCCTCCGCAACCAGTTTCTTGTGCTCGCTCATTGCCTGAATACCCTCCTTTGATGCCTAATCTTTAATGCCATACCGCTCCAGCTTCTTGTAAAGCCGGGAGCGGTGGATGCCCAACAGTTGCGCCGCCTTGAGTTTGTTGTTGCCGGTTTTTGCCAGGGCGGAAAGTATCAGTTTCTTCTCGGCCTCGTCGAGCGAAAGAACATCCCCCCCATCCGCCGGAACAGGAACGGCGGCGGGCGTCTCCCGCGAACCGGCCAGCGGCGCTATCTGGATGTGCCGCTCTTCAATCACCTCGATATCGGGAAGGGAGAAACAGCGCTCGATCACGTTTTGCAGTTCGCGCACGTTGCCGGGCCAATCGTGCCGGGCGAGAGCCGCCAGCGCCCCGGCGGAGATCCCTTTCACCCGCCGGCCGAAACGGGCATTGAGCCGCTCGATAATCCCCTGCGCCAGCAACGGAATGTCCTCTTTGCGGGCGCGCAGCGGCGGCAGCTTGATGTTCAACACATTGATGCGGTAGTACAGGTCTTCGCGCAGCTTTCCTTCCTTGACGGCGCGCCCCACATCGATGTTGGTGGCGGCGACGACGCGGACGTTGATCGGCGTTTCCCCGGTGCCGCCGACGGGGCGAACCGTCCCCTCCTGCAGCACGCGCAGCATCTTCGCCTGAACCTCCACGGGCATTTCGGTGATTTCGTCCAGAAAAATGGTGCCGCCGTCGGCGGCCTTGAAAAGTCCCTCGGCGGCAACCATCGCGCCGGTGAATGCCCCCTTCCGGTGCCCGAACAGTTCGCTCTCGATCAATTCGGAGGGAAGCGCGGCGCAGTTGACCGCGATGAAGGGGCGCTCCGCCCGCGTCGACGCGTAGTGGATGCCCTTGGCCACCAGCTCTTTGCCGGTGCCGCTCTCCCCTTCGATCAACACGGGACTGCCGATGCCGGCGGCGCCGCGTATCCTGTCGCCCAACTCTTTCATCACGGCGCTCGCGCCGATGATGTCCTGATAACGGTTGGTTTCCTTCAACTCGCGCGAAAGGCGGCTGATCTCGCGGTCCTTGGCGGTGATCTGCCGCTTGAGGTCTTTTATGCGGAGCATCGCCCGGATGCGGGCCATCAGTTCGTCTATATCGACCGGCTTGGTCACATAATCGTCCGCGCCGGTATCAAGCCCCTTGATGCGGCTTTCCTTGTCGTCCTGCGCGGTAACGAGGATGATCGGCATAAAAACCCCTTTTCTCATCTCTTTCATCCGGGTGAGTGTTTCAAACCCATCCATCCCCGGCATCATCACGTCCAGCAAAACCATATCCGGCTCTACTTCCTCTAGCAATTTAAGTGCCTTCACGCCGCTATCGGCTGAGACGACACGGTAATTGCGCCGGGTCAAACGGCTTTCCAGTACCTCAAGGTTGTCCGGTTCATCGTCAACTATCAGTATTAAAGGGGTTTCCATAAGTTTCCCATGTTAACACAATGCATGACCGGTTTTGTAACCGCCGGCGGCGTTTTGCGGACACCCCGCCACGCCGTTGCCCGGAATCAGAACACTCCTGTCCCGTCATTGTCACCGACAGGTTGTTGAAAAAAATCAGGCGATGCCGCCGTGTACGGTGAAAAATTCGTTATTCACCATTTTCATCCGGCAAAACGCCTCGATCCGCTTGATGTGCAACGATGTGAGCGTGCTCCCCTTTCCAAGCAGCAACAGCCTCTCGTGCGTGTAGATGTCCCGCGCCAATTGCATACCCGGCTTGAGTTCCCGCACGGTCAGCCTCACCTCGTTGCGCTCGCGAATCCGCACGTCTTCCAGCACCTTCTCCAGCGCCTCGATGATGCGGCGCTCAAAATGCCGTCCCGCCACCGAATAGAGGTGCCGCAGGGCGAAGACATCCCCTTCCTCGTGGCTGCCGATATGCTCGTGGGTGAAACGGCGGCGATGCACCAGCTCGTCGTAGGCGTTTATCACCCCGAGTATGCGGGAAAGGCGCGGGATATCATCATCGCGCAACTCGTCGGGAAAGCCGCTGCCGTCGAGATGCTCGTGCATGCTGCGGATGATTTTCCCCGCGTTCTCCAGCTCGCCGGAAGGGGAAAGGATATGCTGGGCGATGACGGTGTGCTGCTTGACGTAAGAGATGTGTTCCGCCGGGAGCTCGTTAAAACCGGCGTGGACATGCTCGTCGGGAAGCGCCACACGGCCGATATCGTGCAACAGGGCGGCGATCTCCAGGTCCTCGCGCTCCCTTTCCGGCAGGTTCAGCGCGCGCCCCATCTCCACCGCCAGCGCCCCCACCCGCTTGAGGTGGCTCCCCATGTACGGCTCATACACTTCCAGCAGGCTCATCAGCACGCGGACCGAGGCGAGAAAATTCTCCCGGAGCTTCTCGTTGAGCCGCCGCACCTCCCCGGCGCGCTCCTCCACCTTCAGTTCCAGGTTTTTGTGGAAATCGTCCAATGCCAGCGCCATCCGGCGGTGTTCCAGCGCCCGGCTCACCTCCAGATGGAGCTGATTGAAATCGAGCGGTTTCACCAGATAGCCGTAAGCCCCCTCCTGCATGCACGTGATGGCGGTCGCCACCTCGTTGTGGGCGGTGATCATGATGGCTTCAGTGGAGGGGTGCTTCACCCTCAGTTCCTTGAGCACGGCAATGCCGTCCATCCCCGGCATGGAGATATCCAACAACACAACATCGGGGACGTTGCCGGCCGCCAGCCGCAAAGCATCCGCGCCATTCGTGGCGCGGGCCACATCAAACCCCTTGCCGTGGAGAAAATGCGCCGTTATTTCGAGTACATCCGGCTCGTCATCCACCACCAATACGCTGTTAATCGGCATTCGGCCATCTCCCGGAAAAATAATGGACCAGTTAATTATACCGGCTTGTGGGCGAAGACGCTAAACGGTTTTATAAAGCGCGCGGAAACGCCTTTAAAACACCGGAGCAGCCGGCGGCGCGGCGCGCAAACAAAAAAGGCCGGGAAGTTCTCCCGGCCTTTTTTGTTAATACGGTTTCGTTACTTCGGAAACTTTTTCGGGGCCGTGATGTTCTTCCACCCCCCCTGCCCGTCGAGCGCCTTCATAAAGGCGACAACGTCTTTTTGCTCGCCGTCGGTCAGGTTGAGCGGTTCCATCAACGGATCGAGGTTGGCGTTCGGGAAGCCCCCCTTGTTGTAATACGCCACCACTTCCTCAAGTGTCTTCTCCTGGCCGTTGTGCATATACGGCCCGGTGGCGGTGATGTCGCGGACGGTCGGGGTCTTGAACGCCCCCTTGTCGGCATCGCCCTTCGTCACATTCTGGCGGCCGACATCCGGTTCCTTCGCGGCCATGCCAACGCCGATGTTGTGGTACTGCTCGTCGGTGAAATTCACGCCGTTGTGGCAGGTGGCGCAGCGGGCCTTGCCGTTGAAAAGCTCCATGCCGCGCGCCTCGGCTTCGTTCATCGCCTTTTTATCGCCCGCCTGATGGCGGTCGTATTTTGAATTGCCCGAAAGCACGGTCCGTTCAAACGCGGCGATGGCTTGCGCCACCCGGTCGATGTTGACGCCCGGCTTGCCGAACGCGCGGGCGAACATTTTTTGGTAGCCCTTGATGTTCTTCAGCTTCGCCACAACGGCGTCGTGATCGGGCATTCCCATCTCAATCGGGTTGGTGAGGGGGCCTTTGGCCTGCGCCTCGAGGCTGATGGCGCGGCCATCCCAAAACTGGCCTTCGGAAAGAGCGCGGTTAATGACGGTCGGCGCGCTGCGGCCCCCCTTCTGCCCCTTGATGCCGGTGGAAACCGGCGCGTTGTCGGTGAAGCCATGTTCCGGCGCGTGGCACGAGGCGCAGGCGACGGTGTCATCGGCGGAGAGGCGCTTGTCGAAATAGAGGAGGCGGCCAAGCTCCACCTTCGCGTTGGTCATCGGGTTATCGGCGGGAATTTTCAGATCGCCCCGCGCGATACCCGCCGGTAAATCCCATTTGTAGCCGCCCTCTTTCGCGTGTTTTTTCGCTTCGGCGGGAACGGCCACGGTGATAAGCGCCGCGGCGGCCATAACAAACGCGGTGTTGTGCCAAAGTTTCATTGGTGATGCCTCCTCACGATTTAAGGTGATGCGCCTATCGGCGCGCGGCAGACACCGGCGCCGACGCTGTTATTTCGCCATTCATTATAACCCTTATTGCCAACCGCGCAGGGAGGAAGATTTTCAGAAATGCTTTTCCAATCGCGCGTTTGTGGTCTATATTTAAAAAATGAATTTTGCGCCGGTGATACTTTCAGGCGGGGATGGAGTGCGGCTGTGGCCCCTATCGCGCGCGCTTTACCCAAAACAGTTTCTTTCCCTCACGGCTGAAAAGACGCTTCTGCAGGAAACGGTTTGCCGGCTGGACGGCATGTCGCTGGAGGGAATCGGCGTTGACCCGCCGCTCATCGTTTGCGGCGGTGAATCGCGCTTTCTGGTCAAGGAGCAGATGGAGGAGATGGAGCGGCGCGGTTATTCCATCATCCTGGAACCGGCGGGCCGGAATACGGCCCCCGCCCTCACGCTTGCCGCGCTTGAGATTGTCGCCCGGCACGGCGACGCGGTCATGGGGGTTTTTCCCGCCGACCATGTCATCCGGCATCCGGAACGCCTTCATGAATCCATCCGGCGGGCCATGCCGCTGGCGATGCGCGGGATGATAGCGGCCTTTGGCATTGAACCGGCAAGACCGGAATCCGCCTACGGCTATATCAAACGGGGAACGGCGCTTATCGATGGAGAAGGGGCGCACGAAATTGAGCTGTTCATTGAAAAACCGGGGATGGAAAAAACGCGGGAGTGGTTTGGCGCGGGCGGTTACTACTGGAACAGCGGTATTTTTATCTGCAAGGCATCGGTATGGCTGGAGACGATACGGCGGCTCCGGCCCGACATTCATGGCTGTGTTGCCAACGCCCATGACGGCGGCAAGCGCGACACCCCCTTTTTCCACGCCGGGGATGCTTTTGCGGGCTGTCCGGGCGAATCCATAGACCGCTGCGTGATGGAAAAACTCGGCGGGCCGGCCGCGGACCGGATCGGCGCGGTTCTGCCGTTGGACGCGGGATGGGCGGACGTCGGCTCGTGGTCCGCTTTGTGGGAACTGCTGGAAAAGGACGGAAACCGAAACGCCGCATGGGGGGACGTCTTCGCGCATGACACGCGCGGCTCGCTGCTGCTGTCCGAAACGCGCCTGCTGGCGGCGCTGGGGCTGGAAGACGTGCTGATCGTGGAAACGGCCGATGCGGTGCTGGTGGCGAAAAAATCGCACGCCGAGCAGGTGCGCAATGTGGTGGAGTGGCTCAAGGAAAAAAAACGCCGCGAGCATATCAGCCACCAGCGGGTGTTCCGCCCGTGGGGGTATTACCAGGTGATCGACGCGGGAGAACGCTATCAGGTGAAGCGGATCATGGTAACGCCCGGCCAATCGCTTTCGCTTCAAAAACACCTGCGGCGCGCCGAACACTGGGTCGTGGTGAAGGGAACGGCGAAGGTTACCTGCGGCGAAAAGGTGTTCGACCTTACGGAGAATCAATCAACATACATTCCTATCGGGGCGATGCACCGTCTGGAAAACCACGGAACGGAACCGCTGGAAATGATCGAAGTGCAGTCCGGCGCCTACCTCGGCGAGGACGACATCATCCGCTTCGACGACAAGTACAAGCGCCCGTAGCGGGCTGTTGTCATTCTGAGCGTTAGCGAAGAATCTCTTTCCGGAAAGGGATCCTTCGCCTCCGGCTCAGGATGACATGCGGTTATTCGATGAGGAGGCCGAAGCGGCCCCAGCGGATGCCGAGCGGAAAAATGGGATCCACATCGCGCGACCAGTAGAGGATGAAGGCGCGGCCGATAATCTTGTCGCGCTCCAAAAAACCCCAGAAGCGGCTGTCCTGGCTGTTTTCGCGGTTGTCCCCCATCACGAAGTATTTGTCCGGCGGCACCGTCACCGGCCCAAAATCGTCGCGCGGGATGATGCGCATATGGTCGAACGCGTCGTGGAACGCATATCGCTCGTTCAGCGGCGCGCCGTTGATGTAAACGGCCTTTGCGCGCACCTCCACGATGTCGCCGGGAAGACCGATAACCCGCTTGATGAAATCGCGGCTTTCGTCGCCGGGATACTTGAAGACGACGATGTCGCCGCGCGCCGGCGGGCGGAAGCGGTAGGCCACCTTGTCCACCAGCAGTTGATCCCCCACCAGCAGCGTGGGGATCATGGAGCCGCTGGGGATGCGGAACGCCTGCGCCACGAAGGTGCGGATGAGCAACGCGGCTATAAGGGCGACGAGGATCGCCTCGATGTATTCGCGGAGAAGCCCTTTTCCCCGCTGCCGCGGCGGTTGCGTGCCGTTTGCCATTGCCGCGTCAGCCCAACAATTTCCCGAAACGGTCCCAGCGTATCTCGCGCGGGAACGCCGTTTCAGGATTACGCGACCAATAAATGACGAATGCGCGGCCGACCACCATATCCCGGTTCAGAAAGCCCCACACGCGGCTGTCCGCGCTGTTCTCGCGGTTGTCCCCCATCATGAAATAGGCGTCCGGCGGAACAATCACCGGGCCGTAGTCATCCCGTACCGGAACGCGCTGCCACGCCGGGTCGCTGTGATAGACGAACGTGGAATCGGCCAGCGGCACACCGCCGATATAAACCACGCGGTTGCGTATCTCCAGCGTTTCCCCCGGCAGGGCGATAATCCGCTTGATGAAGTCGCGGCTGGGATCCTTGGGATACTTGAAAACGACGATGTCGCCGCGCACGGGGTTCCGGAAACGGTAGGCCAGCTTGTCCACCAGCAGACGGTCGCCGACCTGGAGCGCGGGAACCATGGATTCGCTCGGTATCTCGTAACTCCCGGCGATGGTGGCGCGGAAGATGTACGCGAAAACGAGCGCCGTGATAATCGCCTTGGCGTAATCCCACAACAGCGCTTTCTTCGACACGGGGCTTACCGCTTCAACACCGCGAGGAACGCGGACTGGGGAATTTCCACGTTGCCGATCTGTTTCATCCGTTTTTTCCCCTCTTTCTGCTTTTCCAGCAGCTTCCGCTTGCGGGAGATGTCGCCGCCGTAGCACTTGGCGAGCACGTTTTTGCGCAGCGCCTTCACCGTCTCGCGCGAAATGACGCGGGCGCCGATGGCGGCCTGTATCGCAACATCGAACATCTGGCGCGGGATCAGCTCCTTCATCTTGCTCACGATGTCGCGCCCGAAATTGTAGGCTTTGTCCTTATGCACGATGAAGCCGAGCGCGTCTATCGGGTCGCCGTTCACCAGGATGTCCATCTTGACCAGCTGCGCGGGTTGATAACCGGCGGGTTCGTAATCCACCGAGGCGTACCCTTTGGTGGCGGTCTTGAGCTTGTCGAAAAAATCAAGCACCACTTCGTTAAGCGGCACCTTGAACACCAGCATGACGCGCTTGACGCCGATATATTCCATCTTTTCCTGCACGCCGCGTTTTTCCTCTATGAGCGCGAAGATCGGCCCCACATATTCGTCCGGCGTGAAGATGGTGGCGCGTATGACCGGCTCCTCTATCATCTCGTATTGTTCCGGCAGGCTGTTCGGGTTGTCGATGATCCGCACGTCTCCCGGCGTCACCGTCAGGCGGTAGCTCACGGTGGGGGACGTGGTGATGAGGTTCATGTTGAATTCGCGCTCCAGCCGCTCCTGGATGATCTCCATGTGCAGCAGGCCGAGGAAGCCGCAGCGGAAGCCGAAACCGAGCGCCGCGGAGGTCTCGGGCAGGAACTCGAACGATGCGTCGTTGAGGTGGAGTTTCTCAAGCGCCTCGCGCAACGCGCCGTACTTGTCGCCTTCCACCGGGTAGAGGCCGCTGAAGACCATCGACCGCGCCTCCTTGAATCCTTCCAGCGGCGCGGCGGCGGGGTTGGCGGCGTCGGTGATGGTATCCCCTACTTTCGTGTCGGCCACCGTTTTGATGCCCGCGGCGAGGAAAACCACTTCGCCGGGGCCGGCCGATTTCACCTCGCGGGCGAACGGGGCGAATATCCCCATCTGCGTCATCGGATATTCAGTGGCGGTTCCCATGAAACGTATCTTCATGGCTGGGGTGAGCGTCCCCTCGAAGATGCGGGCCAGCACCACCACGCCGCGGTAGCTGTCGTACCAGCTATCCAGCACCAGGGCTTTCAGCGGCCCGGCGGGATCCCCCTTCGGCGCGGGTATTCTCTTGACCACCGCTTCCAGCAAATCCTTGACGCCGATGCCGGACTTGCCGGAGGTGAGTATCGCCTCCTCGGCGTCAATGCAAAGGATGTCTTCAAGCTGGTGTTTCACCATGTCGAGATCGGCGTTCGGCAGGTCTATCTTGTTGATGACCGGAATGACCGTCAAATTGTGTTCCGTGGCCAGGTGCAGGTTCGCCAGCGTCTGCGCCTCTATCCCCTGCGATGCGTCGATGAGCAGCAGCACCCCTTCGCACGCCTTGAGGCTGCGGGAAACCTCGTAGGAGAAGTCAACATGTCCCGGCGTATCGATGAGGTTGAAGATGTAGTCTTTGCCGTCTTCCGCCGTGTAGTTGAGCCGGACGGTCTGCGCCTTGATGGTGATCCCCCGCTCGCGCTCCAACTCCATGTTATCGAGGAGCTGCTCCTTTTTCTCGCGCGCGGTGATGGCGCCGCAAATATCGAGAATACGGTCGGCCAGCGTCGATTTACCGTGGTCGACGTGGGCGATGATCGAAAAGTTCCTGATGTTTTCCATAAATGAACTGTATATCTTAACACAAGGCGGCGGCCGCCCATCACTTGAAAAGGTCAACCGCCGAACGTTAAAAAAGCCCGCATGACGGACGATTTCCTTGGAGGGAAAGAGGAGAAACTGCCCATACACCGACCTGGCAACTTGCTGTTTTTATGGGAGGTATTCGATGCGTGCGCTGTTTTTGCCGCCCGCCCTAAAGTTTTTAATGTTCCAATCCGATAATAATACCGGTTCATAATTTGAGACTGCACATAATCACCGGAGGAATGATGAGTCACATGAAAGTTCAAGGAAACGGCGGCGGCGTTAACATTAAGCAGCTTTTGGACGCATCGCAGAACAAGCAGGCCAAAGCCGCCAAGGGAAATGACTCCGACGGCGACAACGACGGCACCCGCGAAGCCTCTGAAGCCGGTAAAGGCGAAAACGTTAACGTTACCGCCTGATACCGTCCCACAAACGGCGGCGGGCCGGATCGGTTTACCGAACGTATATAAACCTTAGAGGAGGCAGTCCAATGAAAATCAGCGGCGAAGCCCTAAATAACGTGGCGGGCCAAGCGGCTCAAAGGCCGGCCAACGCGGCGCCAAGCGCCCCCGCCAAAGGGGCCGGACAGGATCCGGATCGCGACGGCGACACCGAATCGAAAGAATCGGCCAAAACAAAAGCCAGCGAAAAGAGCGGCGGCGTCGACGTTCAGGCCTGAATCGCCGGAACAGCGCCATCCGGGGGGAGGGAAAATAGTTTCCACCCCGCATGGCGGGCCGTCCCCCCTTCCCAATTAACCACATATCCAGCCGCAATGAACGGTGACCGTGTTGCATTGCAATCCGCCTTGGGGTTAAATACCCCCCTAGGGTAATCATCGGGGTTTTACGGGGGGATGAGCGTGGTACATAAGATTAAAAAAGCGATACTGCCGGTCGCGGGGATGGGTACCCGTTTCCTGCCGGCCAGCAAAGCGATGCCCAAAGAAATGCTGGCCCTCGTCGACAAACCGGTGATCCAATATGTGGTGGAGGAGGCTATCGCCTCCGGCATCGAAGAAATCATCATGATCACCGGGCGGGGCAAGAACGCCATCGAAGACCATTTCGACCACTCCATCGAGCTGGAGAACCATTTGGAAAAACGGGGCCAGCTAACCGAGTTGGAGAGCGTCAGAAAAATATCCAATCTGTGCGACTTCTGGTACATCCGCCAAAAAGAGCCGCTGGGACTGGGCCATGCTATCCTGCGCGCGCGCGACCTTATCGACGACGAGCCGTTCGCCGTGCTGCTGGGGGACGACGTCATGTACTCCGACCGCGAACCGGTTCTGATGCAGCTCATCGAAACCCACCTTGAAACCGGGGCCAGCGTCATTGGCGTGCAGACGGTGGAGGGGCCGCAGATTTCCAAATACGGAGTGATCGATCCGGTTCCTGGAAGCCAGAAGGGGGACTCTGTACTGGTAAAAGGATTTGTGGAAAAACCGCCGTTTGAAATGGCCCCGTCAAAATTGGCCATTCTGGGTCGTTACATCCTCACCCCGAAAATATTTCACTGGCTTGAAAAAGTGGAACACGACCATAAGGGGGAGATACAGCTCACCGAAGGGCTGAATATGCTCTGCAAAGAGTCTCCGGTCTACGCGCGCGACTTTTACGGCAAACGGTACGACACCGGCGACAAACTCGGCTTCCTCAAGGCCACCGTGGAATTCGCGTTGCGGCGCAGCGACCTTGGGGACGAATTCCGCGCATACCTCTCCTCGCTGAAACCGCCAGTGGAGCGCCGAAAAAGCGGTACAGCCCCCAGCCGGTAAAGGCCGGCATAGCGAAAACCCCTTTCAGGGGAGGGCGGCGCGGGCCGCCTCGACGATCTTCGGCAGCCGTTCCATGACATAATCAACGTCTTCGGCGGTATTGTAGATGCCCAAGCTGAGGCGGAGCGAGCCTTGAATCACCTCGCGCGGGATACCCATTGCCACCAGCACGGGGGACGGCTCCAGCGAGCCGGACGAGCAGGCCGAGCCGGTGGATACCGCGATGCCGTCCATGTCGCACTGGATGAGAAGCGTTTCCCCCTCCACCCCCTCGATGCCGATATTGAGCGTGCCGGGCAGCCGCCGCTCCGGGTGGCCGTTGAGGCGCGCGAAGGGAATTTTTTCAAAAATACCCGCTTGCAGCCGGTCGCGCAGGGCGGCGATCCTCTTTGAATCTTCCGCCAGGTGCTTCCGGGCCAGCTCGCACGCCGTTCCCAACCCGACGATGCCCGCCACGTTCTCGGTGCCGGCGCGCATGCCGCGCTCGTGGTGGCCGCCGCTTATAAGCGGATGTATCTTCACCCCCTTGCGAATGTAGAGCACGCCGGTTCCTTTGGGGCCGTACAGCTTATGTCCGGACATCGAAAGAATATCCACCCCCAGATCGTTCACATCGACGGGAATCTTTCCGGCGCTCTGCGCCGCGTCGGTGTGCATGAGAATGCCGCGCGCCCTGGCCGCTTCGGCGATCTGGCGCACCGGCTGGATGGTTCCGGTTTCGTTGTTGGCGTGCATCACTGAAACGATCACGGTCTTATCGTCAAAGGCGGCGGCCATCTCGGCCGGATCAACCATGCCGTACCGGTCCACCCCCGCCACCGTCTGACAATAACCGTTTTGGGCAAGGTATCCGGCGGTGGAGAGAACCGCCGCATGCTCCACGGCGGTGGTGACCACCCGCCACGCGCCGTCGCGCGGTTTCGCGAAGGCGGCCCCTTTGAGCGCCGTGTTGTCCGATTCGCTGCCGCCGCCGCAGAAGTAGATTTCATCCGGCTGCGCGCCGATGAGCGCGGCGGCTTTTTCGCGCGCCTCCTCAACGCGGGCGCGGACGGAACGGCCAAACCAGTGGCCGCTGTTCGGGTTGCCGTAATGATCGCGGAGGTACGGCAACATTGCCTCCGCCACTTCCGGGCGCGGTTGCGTGGTGGCGTTGTTATCGAGGTATACCCGCCGGAATTCCCGTGGCTGGGCGCCCATCTCCTTCTCCATCTCCGCGCGGGGAGTCACATCCGCATCTTTTCGAGCTGCTCTTCGCTGATGGCGCGCACGCGGATGACCGATTTTTCGCCGCCGGCGGCGGAGCCGACTTCCACATCGACCTCTTCCCCCGCGGGGGCATCGCTGTAGCGGGCCGCGATCATGCAGGCGGTGACCGTGACGCCGTTTTCATGCGCGCCCTGGATCACCACGCAGGGTCCCTTGTGATCCTTCACCCAAATCACGGCATCGTCCCCCTGGAGCATCTTCAGAAGTTTTTCGTTTTCGCCGTTGTTGCGCCCCACGATCACCTTGGCGGTGTCGGAAACCCGGAAATGCCGTCCCACCCGCAATATCCGCGCTTCCTTCACGGTGGTATCGGTCGAATGATCCAGCAGGTCGCGCATCTTATGCGCGAATTGCCGGTCGGTCAACATGCAGCCGCCGGACGAGCAGAGGTGTTCCTCCTCGATGCCCAGCCCGCGCCCGACCTCCACCTGCGGCTTGCGCGAGCGCCCCGAAATGGCGAGCATCTCTTCGCGGTTGATCCACCCCTCCTTCTCGGGGATGGTCGGTTCCAGCAGCGCGGCGGAAAGCGGCCGGACGATAAGCCCCTTGAGGCCCGATTCCCGCTCGATGATGGCAAGCCGGTCGCGTTTTTGCGACATCGGGCGCTGGCTCAGCACCTCGCCGGTGAAGATGAATTTCGCGCCCATCTCCTCCATCACCTTTTTCGTCTGCGTGAACATCATGACGCGGCAGTCAACGCACGGGTTGAGCCCTTGGCCGAAGCCGTGCTTCGGGGCGCGGAGCATGCTGATGTACTCCTCCCCCATAAACAGCGTCTTGATCGGCAGCCCCATCTCCTCGGCGATGCGGTGGGCGGCGCTTTTGCAGCTGTCGGCCTGCTTCGTGGTGCAATTGCAAAAGGGGCTCATGAAGTTGAGCACGGTCACATCGTAGCCCAGCTTCACCATGAGCTTCACCGCGATGTTGCTGTCCAGTCCCCCGGAAAGGAGGCCGAGGCATTTTATGTCTTTCCTGTCCATGATGCTCCCATCAAATGTGTTGTCCGTTAAAACCGGGCTTTTACGTCTATGAACGCGTCTTTTTTCACGCGCCGCAGCCAGTCCTCGCGGACGGCCTGTATCATCTCCCCGAACATCTTGTTTTCAATCTCGCCTTTTACCTTCTCGAAAGGGGCGGCCGTGGCCGGCAGCTTTTCTTTCACCAAAATAAGGTGGTAGCCGAACGGCGATTTGACCGGCGCGCTCACTATCCCCGGTTCCAGCGCGAACGCGACATTCTCGAACTCCTCCACCATCTCCCCCTGCACGACCTCCCCCAGATCGCCGCCGGTATCGCGCGAGGGGTCGTCGGAATGCTCCTTGGCCGCCTGCGCGAAATCGAGGCCGGCGGCGATCTTGTCGCGCAGGGCGGCGATTTCGTCATAGGCCTTCCGCCAATCGGCCTCGGTTCCTTTTTTGGGGACGAATTTGAGGATATGGGAAATCCGCGCACTCCGGCGGCCGGCGAATTCCGCGCCATGCTGTTCGTAATATTCGCGGGCCGACTCTTCGGGAATTTTCACCTGGCCCCGCACTTCGTTACCGATCACCTTGCGGGCGAGTATCTGGTCCTTGAGCATCAGGCGGTAGCGCTCCATCGTAAGCCCCGAGCGGGACAGCAGGGCAAGAATATCCCCCCCCTGCGCCTCGACCCGCTTCTTCATCTCGTTCACCGCCTGGTCGACCTCCATATCGGCGACCTTGTACTCTTCCCTATCCTTGCCGAACTGGATAACCAGCTTTTCCTCGATGAGGCCGTCGAGCGCGCGGCGGGACAGATCCGCTCCCGTCAGCCCTTCATCGGCCCCCATGGCGCGCATCTGGAACTGGCGCTCCTTCACCTCGCTCAGGAGGACAATCTCGCCGTTCACCTCGGCCGCGATGCTGTCGATGGCCTCTTCCGCCCGCGCGGGCGCGGTCAGCAACAGGGCCAGCAGCGTCAGAGCCGGTACAAGCGGTCGGAATATATTTTTATCTGCGCGTTTTTCTTTATTTCCTGCAACCATTCTTCAAACTTTCTTTCCAGTCTCTCCTGGAACAACCGTTTATGGATACCGTCCTTCGCCTCGGCGAATGTCATCAGCCGCGGCTTGACGAATTCCGTGACTTTCAGCAGGTTGAATCCGTAGGGAGATTCGATCACCTTGCTCACCTGGTTCAATCCCAGGCGGAAAATGGCCTCGTCAAGCTCTTTGGGCATCTGCCCCTTCCCGATGAATCCCAGATCGCCCCCGTTCTCCGCCTCCGGGCTTGTGCTGACGCTCCTGGCCACATCCTCGAATTTTTTGCCCTCGGCCAGGTCCATCCGGGCCCGGTCGGCATCGATAAACGTGGAACGGAGAATGTGAAACACATGCGCCTGCGCATCCTTGCGGAATTCGTCGGCGTGTCCGTCATAGTATTCTTTCATCTCGGTGTCGGTCAGTTGCACCAGCGGCGCCACCTTCTGCTTTAACAGCCGCTCAACGGTGAGGTTCTGTTTCACGCTCGCCTTCCACTCCTCGTAGGTCCGCCCCTGCTCCTGCAGGATCACCTGCAGCCGCGCCGGGGAGTTTCCCTTCAGCATCGACTGCACTTCCTCTTCTTCCATCTCGGGGGTGATCTTGATCCCCGCCTTCGCGGCCTCCTGTTCCAGGAGCGTGTCCCGTATCAAGTTGTCCAACAGGCCGTTCCGCAGCTCCTTTTCCAGCCCTTCGTCTTTCCCCTGCTGGATATTTACCCGCTTTTTGAACCGGGCGTATTCGACGAGAAAGCGGTCTCCCATGATCTTGGCGCCGTTCACTTCGGCCACCACCTGCCGGGCGGGGATAGCCTCCTCTTCGTCCTTGCTGCACGCGGCAAGCGGCATCAGAACCAGCGCCGCCAGCGGAATCAGCAATTTTAATTGTATACGCATAAGGGGGATAGTTTAACCCGCTTTATTCACGGAATAAAGCGGGAAAACCGTCAAGCTTTTGAAAAGACGCGGCGGTGAAGCGTTTTTCGAGGGAAACATACTGACAGTATGTTGACTAAGAAAAATGCGAGCCAACGCGATAATTTTCAAAAGATCGGCGGTTTACGGATTATGAACGGCAACGCCGTGAATAGTCCGGCTAAACCACATCCTCCCCCGGGGCAAGAATGGTTGCCACGCGCCGCCAAACAATGGCACAATGCCCCGCATGGATACGACGCTCTTTTATGCGGTGAACCACGGGCTGCAAAACCCTTTCTTCAATGTTTTCATGCCATTCGTCAGCCGCTACCCGAGCTGGATGCCGCTGTTGCTGGCAATCTTCGGCTACTTCATTTACCGCGATAAAAAGAGGGGGATTCTTTTTTTCCTGCTTGTCATCGCGGCGGTCACGGCAAGCGATTTCGTCTGCTCCGGTATATTAAAGAAGGCCTTCGCCGTGCCGCGCCCCTGCATCACCCTGCCGGACGTGCATATGCTTCCCGGATGGCCCGGTTGCTCGAACTCCGGAAGCTTCCCCTCCTCCCACGCCGCCAATTCCGCCGCCATCGCCACCATGCTGGGGCTCTATGACCGCCGCTTCTGGTGGTTTGGGATGCTGGCCGCGTTTTTGGTATCGCTCTCCCGCCTCTATCTGGGGGTGCATTACCCGTCCGACGTTGTTGGCGGGGCGCTGGTGGGGGCCGCCATCGCGTATGGGGCGATGCGCCTTTCCGGCTTCGCGCAAAAGAAACCGGTGGCGGCATCCCCCCCTATCAAGTAAAATCCGCCCATGAACATTATCGAACGGGCCCGCGCCATCGTATCCATTGAACGCGACGCGCTGACGGACGCCGCCGCCAACATAGACGGCAACTTCGCGGCGGCGGTGGAACTCATCCTCGCATCCACCGGCCGCGTGGTGGTCACCGGCATGGGAAAAAGCGGACACATCGGCCAAAAAATAGCCTCCACGATGGCCTCCGTCGGCACCGCCGCGTTCTTCGTCCACCCCGCCGAGGCTATCCACGGCGACCTGGGGATGATCGCGCGGGACGACGTGGTGCTGGCAATATCGAACTCCGGCGAAACGGAAGAGATCGTCCGGCTGATACCGGTCATCAAACGGTTCGGCCTCAAGCTGATCGCCCTGTGCGCCAAAAAAGAATCGACGCTGGGCCGCGGCGCCGACGTTTGGCTGAACGCCAGTGTTAAAGCCGAGGCCTGCCCGTGGGACATCGTCCCCACCTCCTCCACCACCGCCGTGTTGGCGCTGGGCGACGCGCTGGCGCTGGTGCTGATGGAGAAAAAGGGCTTCAATAAAAATGATTTCGCCAATTTCCACCCCGGCGGGTCGCTGGGGCGCGGTCTGCTGGTGCGCGTGGAAGACCTGATGCATACCGGCGAGCAACTGCCGGTGGTCTCCCCCGGTATCGTGATGAAGGAACTGCTAACCGAGATGAGCGGCAAAAAGCTGGGGGTGGCGCTGGTCTGCGCCCCGGACCGGACGTTGCTCGGCATCGTCACCGACGGCGACATCCGCCGGATTTTCCAGACGATGGACGACGCCATGAAAAAAACCGCCGGCGACATCATGCACAAAACCCCCAAGACCATCGGCCGCGACGCGGTGGGGGGGGCGGCGGTGAAACTGATGGAAGACAACAAAATCACCGCGCTGGCGGTAATCGATGCCGGCGGCAAACTGGCGGGGATAATACACCTGCACGACCTGCTGCGGGCGGGGGTGGTCTGATGCCCGCCGCGAATCCCGCCCCCGCAACGCTGGCCCGCGGCGTGGCCATGTTCGTGTTGGACGTGGACGGCGTCATGACCGACGGCAAGATCATTCTCGATGGTGATGGGCAGGAATCGAAAAACTTTTATGTGCGCGACGGGCTTGGCATCGCCGAGGCGGTCAAGGCCGGATACAAAGTGGTTATTATTTCAGGCCGCCACTCCCCCGTGGTGGAACACCGGGCGCGGGAACTCAGAATACATGAAGTGCGTCAGGGGGTGGGCGACAAGCTGGGGATATTCGAACAGATTTTGGAAAAACACTCGCTAAACGCCAGCCAGGCCGCCTTTATGGGAGACGATGTGAACGACCTTGCCGTGCTGAAGGCCGCCGGTTTCTCCGCCGCCCCGGCCGATGCCGACGAAACCGTCCGCGCCGAGGCCGACTGGGTATCTCGCCACAACGGCGGCGCTGGCGCGGTGCGCGAGATGATAGAGTTCATCATGAAAACCCAGCACAAGTGGCCCTACACCGCCAACGATTAACCTTTTTCCCCCTCCCCCGTCATCCCACTTTTCTCGGTAGCGGCGACACTCCTGTCGCCGATTTCCCTGTCATGCCGCGCTTGACTTGGGAGCGGCGGAATAAATATGCGGCGGCGTAATGCAATGGAGCCAGCCGCGTACAAACCGCCGCGGAAGTGCCCTTCAAGGGTACGGCACCCAGCAATATTTTCAAAGCTCTCTTCCCGCCCACCGCGTTGAACTTGACATGATTTACCGTCTCGCACAGTATACGGATCAATAATTACCGAGCAACCATGTTCCGTAAACAGCCCAACGTCCTGATTAAGCGTACAGGGCTTCGGGATGGCGGTGGGCGATAATCAGAAGTTTCAATGCCGCGCCGGTCGGCTTGCACCGCCCCTGTTCCCATTCCTGCAATGGTCTCTTGCTGACGCCGGGCAATTCGGCAAATCCCGCGCAGCCTGGTGCCACAGATGAATCCTGTGGCACCAGGCTGAAACAACCGGAATATTATAATTTACAACTTATTATAAGCCACTACTTATATTTATCGCGGAGCCAACCGAGAATGCAAAACAACGCGCGGGAGCGTTATAATGGCTTCCTTAAATTAGGAGGCTTTGGATATGGCTACCGATGTGGGATTAATCAACGCGCGGGCGCAGCAGCACTCGGCGTTTGTGGAGCCGCTGTTCGCCGAGACCGGCAAGGTCATCGTGGGGCGCAGGCCCCTGCTGGAAAAAATGCTCATCGCCATGCTTTGCCGCGGACACGTCCTCATCGAAGGGGTGCCGGGACTGGCGAAAACCCTCGCCGTGAACACGCTGGCGAAAGCGCTGAAGCTGTCGTTCGGCCGCATCCAGTTCACGCCCGACCTTTTGCCCGCCGACGTTATCGGCACGCAAGTGTACGACGCGAAGGGCGGGGCGTTCCACATCAAGAAGGGGCCGGTCTTCACCAACATCCTGCTGGCGGACGAGATCAACCGCGCCCCGGCAAAGGTTCAGAGCGCCCTGCTGGAGGCAATGCAGGAACGGCAAATAACCATCGGCGGCCAGCAATTCAAACTCGACCAGCCGTTCATGGTGCTGGCGACGCAGAACCCCATCGAGCAGGAGGGGACCTATCCGCTCCCCGAAGCGCAGGTCGACCGCTTCATGTTCAAGCTCTTCATGGATTACCCGTCGCGCGAGGAGGAACTGCAGATCGTGAAACGGATGGCGTCCGCCGCCGCCCACGACGCGCAAGGCGTGACCGGCGCTGAAGAACTGGATCAGGCCCGCGCCGTCATAGACGAAATCTACGTGGATGAAAAAGTGTTCAGCTACATCGTCGATCTGGTCTTCGCCACGCGCAAGCCGCACACCGCCATGCCGCAGATCATCGAATACGGCGCGTCGCCCCGCGCCAGCATCTACCTCGCGCTGGCGGCGAAAGCCCACGCATTCCTGCGCCATCGCGGCTTCGTCACGCCGGACGACGTGAAGGCCATCGGCCCCGACGTGCTGCGCCACCGCATCATCCCCACCTACGAAGCCGAAGCGGAAGGAATGACCAACGAGGACATCGTGAAACGGGTGTTCGATACCGTACCGGTGCCATAATGCCGTTCGCGCCGTTTTGGCTCATTCCGCTGGCGCTGGCGGCGGCGATTGCCGCCGCGCTGGCCGTCTTCCGCAAAAAAATCGAGATCGGAGCGGCGCGCGATCTTCCCGCGCCGGACGGCGGCATCAAAACCATCCCGCCCGAACTGTTCGCCAAAGTTCGGCAAATCGAGTTCTCCAGCAAGAAACTGGTCGAAACCGTTTTTTCCGGCGAGTACCACTCCGTCTTCAAAGGGATGGGCATGGAGTTCGCCGAAGTGCGCCCCTATGCCCCCGGCGACGACGTGCGCGCCATCGACTGGAACGTGACCGCCCGCATCGGCGAGCCGTTTATCAAAATCTTTAACGAGGAGCGCGAACTGACGGTGATCCTCATGGTGGACGCATCCGCCAGCGGCGCGTTCGGCACCGCCGGCAATTTCAAAAACGAGACGGCGGCGGAACTCTGCGCCACCATCGCGTTCGCCGCCATCCGCAACAACGACAAGGTGGGGCTGTACATCTTCACCGATACGGTGGAACTGCACATCCCCCCCGCCAAGGGACGCCGCCACGCGCTCCGCATCATCCGCGAGATATTGGGATTCCGCCCGCAAGGCAAAAAGACGAACATCAAGAACGCGCTGGAGCGGCTGCTCCACACCGCGCGGCGCTCCGGCATAGTGTTTCTCGTGTCGGATTTCGCCGATGCCGGGTTCGAGCCGCCGTTCCGCGTGGCGGCGAGGAAATACGATCTTATCGCCGTCCGCATCCGCGACCGGGCCGAACAGCGGCTTCCCGACGCGGGACTGGTGCTGCTGCGCGACCCGGAGACCGGCGACGAGGTGTTGGCCGACACCGGCAACGAGGATTTCCGCCGCCGCCACGAAGAGATGGCGCGGCGGCGCGACGCGGAGCTGAAACGCTTTTTTCAAACGTGCGGCGTCGACCTCATCGATGTCGATACCGCCGGCTCGCCGGTGGCCCCGCTGGAAAAGTTTTTCAAGCGGCGTGAAAAGAAAATCCTGGCGGGCCGATGAAACGTATTTTCACTCTGCTGCTGCTGGCGCTCTATGCCGCTCCCGCCGCCGCGCTCACCCTTGCCGCCGCGGTGGATCCCCCGGCCGCCACCATCGGCGATCATTTACGCTACACCATCACCGCGCGCGATGCCGCTGGCGTCGAACTGCCGCTGAAACTGGAAAATCCCGCGCCGTTCGAACTGCTGGACGCGCGGGCGGATGACACCGGCGGCGAAAAGAAAGTGGTCTTCACGCTCACCGTGTTCAAGACCGGCACACTCCCCCTCCCCGCCTATTCCGTTTTGTCGACCGGCGCGGACGGCAAACCGGAAACCGTCTCCGCGCCCCCCGTAACGGTGGAAATCCGCTCCGTGCTGAAACCGGACGCCAAAGAGCCGGCGATGATGCCGATCGAAGATGTGGCGGATCCGGTCTTCGACTGGAAGGCCTACCGCTGGCCCGTCCTGGCGGTTTTGGCGCTGGTGGCGCTTTTGGCGGCGCTGGCGCATCAGCTAAAAAAGAGGGCACGAAAAATGACTGCGGTTTCCCCCTCCGTTCCGGCCCATTCGCCGCTTGAAACCGCCCTCGCCGCGCTGGAAAAAATAGAGGCGGAAAACCTCTACGCCGCCGGACGGGGGAAGGAATACTTCGCCGCCATCGCCGATACCGTGCGCGTCTATCTGCACGCCGAATACGGCGTCGATGCGCCGGAAAAAACCACCATTGAGTTGGAGGCGGCGTGGCCCGCCGCGCTGGAAGATCACCGCGAACGCGTGTTCTATCTCCTGCGCACCTGCGACGTGGCGAAGTTCACCAAAAAACTTCCCGACCGCGAAGACGCCACCAGCGCCCTCGCCGTCGCCATGTACTTCGTGAAAAACTCCCCGAAGAAAAAAAGCGTTCCCCCCATCAACTCCGTCGATTAACCGCTCACCCCGCAAGCGTGTCTATCGGCAAATTGGCGACGGCGTCGAGGGCGTTGAAATCGCGCCAGCGCGGGTCATCGGGGTTTTCCTGATATAGAAAATAACCGGCGGCGGCGATCATCGCGGCGTTATCGGTGCAATAAACCGGCGCGGGCCAGACCACCCGCAGGCCGTGCTCCTCCCCCGCTTTTGTCATTCCGGCGCGCAGGTGGCCGTTCGCCGCCACGCCGCCGGCAATCACTATCTCTTTAAAATCGTGCAGCGCCGCCGCGCGCAGCGTATGCGCCACCAGCGTTTCGGTCACCACCCGCTGGAACGACGCGGCGACATCCGCCACGCGGGGGTTTTTCTTCATCGCTTCGCGCACGGCGGTCTTCAGGCCGCTGAAGCTGAAATCGAGCGCGCTCCCTTTCACCCGCGGCACGGTGAACGGCACCGCTTTTTCGTCCCCTTCCTTCGCGGCGCGTTCCACCGCGGGGCCGCCGGGAAAGCCGAGGCCGAGCATCTTCGCCACTTTGTCGTACGCTTCCCCCGCCGCGTCGTCGCGCGTGAATGCCAGCTCGGTGAGTTTTGCGGGGCCATCCACTTTGTACAGCGACGTATGGCCGCCGGAGACCAGCAGGCAGAGGTGCGGATAGACTATTTCGTAATTGAAGCGCGCCGCCACGACATGCCCGTGCAGGTGATGCACCGGCGCCAGCGGTTTTTTCAACGCCCAAGCCATCCCCTTCGCGGCGGAGAGGCCGACGAGCAGCGCCCCCAAGAGTCCCGGCCCTCGCGTAACGGCGAAGAGGTCGATATCGTTCAGCGTCACCCCCGCGCGGCCGAGCGCTTCGCGCACGATGACCGGCATGTTCTCCACATGGCGGCGCGAGGCCAGCTCCGGCACCACGCCGCCGTACTGTTGGTGTCTGTCGTGCTGGCTTGCGATGACGTTCGAGAGCACCTGGACGCCGTCCCGCACCACCGCCGCGGCGGTTTCGTCGCACGAGCTTTCGATGCCCAACACCAGCATCAGCGCACCACCTGCGACGCGAAAACCGGCGTTACCCCGGCCTTGACGAGTTCGTCCTTCAGCTTTTCAATCGCCGCCACCGTTGCCGGATACGGGTGGCCTATCGCCACCACCGCCCCCTCTTTAACGGCCAACCCGATGGCGAGCCGGAGGTGTTGGGCGATCGCTTCCGCGCTGGGGTCGTTATCCAAAAAAACGCGGCGCGCGGCGCTCTTCAGCCCGAGCCGCCGGGCGACAGCATGGCCGACGCTCGTTGGGGCGGTAAGGCTGTCGACGAAATACAGGTTGCGCGCTTTCAACTCCGCCAGCACCACTTCCATCTTCCGCTCATCCCGCGTGAAAAGACTGCCCATGTGATTGTTGACCCCTTTCGCCTGCGGCACCTGCCCCAGATCATGCCTTATGGCGGCGCGAATGTCTTCATCCGGCTCCGTCACCAGCAGCGCCCCCGCGCCGGGATTGTTTATCCGGTCGTTTTCCGGCTCCATCGGCAGGTGGAGCATCACCTCCTGCCCGGCCGCGGCGATTTCGGCGGCAAGCTCTTTGGTGCGCGGCTGATCCGGCATCACGCTGAAGGTGAGCGGGATGCCCGCCGCCAGCAGCTTTTCCACCGGGTCGCGCCGAAGGCCTATGTCATCGATGATGATGGCCAGCCGCTTGCCGCGTTCCCCCGGCTTCGGCGGCATGGCGGGTGGCGGGGCTACGGCGGCGGCGCCCGCATCGGCGTTCCGCCCGGCTGAATACGGGGCGGCGATCTTTTTTTCAACCGGCGCGGCGTGATAGCGGGCGATCAGCCAGGCGGCGAATACCCCCCCCGCGAAAAACACGATCACCAGTACCGGCAAAACCCCCATGCGGCGGCGGGCGGGGGCGGGTTTCTTTTTCATCGGCTGGTCTTCCGGGGTAAAAACAAAACAGCCGCCTGGATCGTGCGTCCGGCGGCTGCGTTCATGCGATGGGCGGGATCAGGCGGATTTCTTGCCCCCTTGATCCTTGATGTGCTTGTAGGTGGACGGATCCTTGAGAATCTGGACGGCCTTTTGGAGTTGGTTATCCTTTTCCATGTCAAAGATTTTCTTCGGATCGCGCAGCGGCTCCTTCTCTTTTTCCTTTTCCTTCGCCTTGTCGGCGGCGGTCTTTTCCTTCTTCTTTTCCAGGTTGTCCTGGCGCACGTCGCGGGTGCCGTTGAAGTGCTCCATCAGGTCTTTTTCACGCAACGGCTCCGGCCCCTGTTCCGTGCCGGGCGGCATGTCCAGCTTCACTTCAACATCCGGCTCGATGCCGACACCGTGGATCATGGTGCCGGCCGGCGTGTAATAGCGCGCGGTGGTGAGGCTCAGGCCGCCGCCATCGCTCAACTCACGCACAGTCTGCACCGACCCCTTTCCGAACGACCGCACCCCGACGATGACGGCGCGGTGGTGGTCTTTCAGCGCGCCGGAGACGATCTCGGAGGCCGAAGCGGAACCGGCGTTGATGAGCACCACGACCGGCGTTTCAGTGTCGGCGTGGGAATTGCGCGAAATGAAGCGGGAGTTCTGGTCGCTCGTGCGCCCGCGGGTGCTGACGATTGCTTCGCCTTCCTTGATGAACTGTTCGGATACTTCCACCGCCTCTTTCAGGAGGCCGCCCGGATCGTTGCGCAAATCGAGGACGAGCAGTTTCATCCCCTTTGCCTTGAGGTCCTTCAGGGCCGCCTGGGCATCGCGCGAAGTTTCGGCGGTAAAGCTCACTATCCGGAGATAGCCGGTGTCGTTATCGATCATGCCGAATTTCACCGACCTCACCTTCACGATGGCGCGGACGATTTCCACGTCGAAGGTCTTGTCGCCCTGTTCGCGGTAGATGTTCAGCTTGACGGGGGTGCCGATCTTGCCGCGCATTCTCTTCACGGCATCCATAATATCCATATCCTTGGCCACCGTCCCGTCGATCTTGATGATCTTGTCGCCGGCCATCAGCCCCGCCCGCTCGGCCGGGGTGTCTTCAATGGGGGCGACGATGACGACGTAGTTGTCCCGCACGGTGATCTCGATCCCCAAGCCGCCGAATTGCCCTTCGGTTTCCTGCTTCCGGGCGTCGTAGGAATCGCGGTCCATATAAGCGGAGTGCGGATCAAGTGTGCGCAACAGGCCGTGGATGGCCCCTTTGGTCAGGTCCTTGCTCGATTTTTCCTCGACGTAATAGTTCTGGATCAGCGCCATTACCTCGGCGAAAACTTTGAGGTTTTCATAGGAGCTTTCGGCCGCCATGGCGGGCGTGCGCCACGCCGCCGCCAGCCCAAGGCCGGCGCCGAAAAAGAATGCGGCAAACACCACATAAAAAACGGTTTTAAGAAACTTTTTTGCCGCGTTAACGGCCCACGAACTTTTTTTCTCTTCCATAAGGAGAAAATAGTAGCACGTTTGCCGCCGCGGAATCCACACAGGATTTACCCGGTGATTACATTTGACTTGCCGGTGATTTTAAGTGAAAATACCTCGCGCCGGGGGGAGTGAATCCGCGCTATTTTATGCGATGTCTTCCCGGCCCGCGCAATGACATAAACTCAATGTGTTATATAGGGAGGACAAAGTGGCCAAATTGTTAGAAGGCCCCGCAATGGGACTGTTCCAGAAGTGGGGCATTAACGTACCCCATCATGTGGTCATCTCGGATCCCGCCCAGCTTGATACACTGGCGGCGGCCAATCCGTGGATGACAAACACCAAGATGGTGGCCAAGGCGCACGAAGCGCTTGGCGGCCGATTCAAACTGGGCTTGGTGAAAATGAACCTCGATCTGGCCGGGGTAAAGGCCGCCGCGAAGGAGATTTTGGCGCGCGAAGTCGACGGCATGAAGATAACGCAGGTCATCGTGGCCGAGATGGTGGAACACACCGAGGAATACTACCTGTGCGTTAAATCCGTGCGCGAAGGGGCCGAAATCCTGATGGCCAAGTTCGGCGGCATCGAGGTTGAATCCAACTGGGACAAGGTGCAGCGGAATTTCGTGGAAGTCGGCGAAAAGTCGGCGCCGGGACAATGCACCGAGCTTGCCAAACGATGCGGTTTCACCGGCGACATCGCGCAAAAGATGGCCGCATGCGCGCATTCGCTTTTTGACATGTTTGACAACGAAGACGGGCAGTATATAGAGATAAATCCCGTCGTTGTGGACAAGAAAACCGGCAACGTGGTGGCGCTGGACGCCGTGACCATGTTGGACGGCGACGCCCGCTTCCGCCACAAGGACTGGAATTTCAACTGGGCGGCGGAATTCGGCCGCGCCTACACCGAAGCGGAAAAAGAGATCATGGAAATCGATTCCAAAGTGAAGGGATCGGTGAAACTGATTGAAATCCCCGGCGGTGAAGTGGCGCTGCTCCCCGCGGGCGGCGGCGCATCGGTGTTCTACTCCGACGCGGTGGTGAACCTCGGCGGCACCATAGCGAACTATTCCGAATATTCCGGCGATCCGCCAGGATGGGCCGTGCAAGCGCTGACTGAACGGGTCGCCGCCCTCCCCGGCATCAAACACATCATCGTCGGCGGCGCCATCGCCAACTTCACCGACGTGAAGGTGACGTTCCAGGGAATCATCGCGGGCTTCCGTATCGCCAGGGACAAGGGGCTCCTCAAAGGCGTGAAGATTTGGGTGCGCCGCGGCGGCCCGAACGAGGCCATCGGCCTCGCCGCCATGCGTGAACTGAAAAACGAGGGCTTCGATATTGAAGTGTTCGACCGCTATACCCCGCTGACCGACATCGTCGACATGGCGCTCGGCAAGAAGAAAGTCTGAGGAGCAGAACGATGGCTATTGTAGCAAATGATAATACGAAGGTCGTGATACTCGGCGGCCAGGCCGCCGTCAACGCCGCGCGCCGCATGGGGGAATTCTGCCACCTTTGCCGCCTCCCGTTCTATGTCGAAGCGTTCGTCTATCCGCCGGACGCCGGCAAAACCTACGACATCCCGGTGGGCAGCCAGATCGTGGCGGTGCCGATTTATGCCACGCTGGGCGAGGCAACCGCCGCGCACGGCGGCATCAACACCGCGCTGGTCTACATCGGCCCGGCCCGCGCCGCGGCGGCCGCGATGGAAGCGATGGACAACCCGAACATCAAATCGATCTCCATGATCACCGAAGGGGTGCCGGAGAAAGACGCCAAGCTGATGATCAAGAAAGCCAAGAAGACCGGCAAGCTGCTCAACGGCCCCTCGGCCATCGGCATCATGTCCGCCGGCAAGGCCCGGCTGGGCGTGATCGGCGGCGAGTACAACAACCTGATCCTTTCGAAGCTCTACCGCCAAGGCTCGTTCGGCGTCATCACCAAGTCGGGCGGCCTCTCGAACGAAATCATGTGGATCATCTCGCAGTTCGCCGACGGCATCACCACCGCCATCGGCATCGGCGGCGACTCCTACCCGGTCACCGACTTCGTGGACTACCTTGAGCTTTTCGAAAAAGACCCGGACACCAAGGCCGTGGTCATCGTGGGCGAAATGGGGGGCAACCTCGAAGAAGGGGCCGCCGCATGGCTTGCCGCTAAACCGCGCCGCATCAAGCTGATCGGCGTTGTGGGCGGCTTCTGCCAGGAAAAACTCCCCAAGGGGATGAAGTTCGGCCACGCGGGCGCAAAAGAAGGAGCCCACGGCGAAGGCTCGGCCCGTTCCAAGGCGGAAGCGCTGAAAAAGGCCGGGGCCATCGTCCCTGAAACCTTCGGCGCGCTGGGACCGGCCATCAAGAAGGTGTATGAAGACCTGAAGGCCGTCGGCCAGACGACAAAAGTGGAAGACCTCGCGCCGTCCGAGCTGCCGCAGCTTCCCAGAAAGGTGGAAGAAGGGCTCAAGTCCGGCACCATCGCCGTGGAGCCGCTTTTCAAAAACACCATCACCGACGACCGCGGCGAAGAACCGCTTTACTGCGGCTATGCGGCCAGCGAGCTGATTAACGAGGGATACGACATTCCCCACGTCATCGGCCTGCTCTGGAACAAAAAGCTGCCCACCCCGCTGGAAGCGGAACTCATCAAGCGGATAATCATCCTCTCCGCCGACCACGGACCCGCCGTCTCCGGCGCGTTCGGCACCATTCTCGCCGCCTGCGCGGGGATCGGCCTGCCGCAATCCGTCGCCGCGGGCATGATCATGATCGGACCGCGCTTCGGCGGCGCGGTAACCGACGCGGCCGTCTATATGGATTACGGCCTGAGGAACTACCCGAACGACGTTCCCGGCTTCCTTGCCTATATGAAGAAGGAAGTGGGACCGGTTCCGGGCATCGGCCACCGCGTGAAGAGCCTCAAGAACCCCGACAAGCGGGTGGAGGAGATCATCCGGTTCGTGCGCGAGAACAAGATCACCTCGCCGCGCCTGGATTACGCCTTGAAGGTGCAAGCCATCACCACCACGAAGAAGGACAACCTGATCCTCAACGTGGACGGCACGATAGGCTGTGTGCTGCTCGACATGGGCTACCCGGTCGATTCGCTGAACGGCTTCTTCATGCTGGCGCGCACCATCGGCATGATCGGCCACTGGATAGACCAGAAGCGCAATCAGGGCCGCCTCATCCGCATGTACAACTACCTTATCAACTGGGCCGTCACCCCCCGGCGCCCGGTGCCGAAACTGCCGAAAAAATAAACGGCGATTTCAGCCAACCAAGGGCGGGTGGAGCAATCCACCCGCCTTTTTTATTTCCGACCCACTTTCAGGGAAGGCAAATCGGGCATATATACCCCAATAAATGGGGCATCTACACCCCATCACATGACACGTCAATGCATAATTAAACGCAATGCATTGTTTTAAAACTATTTACACATACGCCAGCATGGCATGGATATGGCTCTATATGGGGGTATGGAAAAATTAAATAAAGCAAAACTGGCGAAACAAACCAAGGAAGAACTGGCCCGTCTGGGAAAGGTTTACAGCCTTACCCTAAAAGCCACTCTCTCCAAGGATGAGATGATGGCGGCGATCCTTAAAGCCGACAAAAAGGCCGCTCCGGCCAAGAACGGAGTTGTTGCCAAGAAAACGGTGACCGCCGGCAAGAGCGGGAGCAAAGCTCCCGCGGCTAAGAAAAGCGCAGCCAAGGCCGCCGCTTCTGAGAAAGCCGAAGTAATATCCGCCCCCAAGGCGGCCGCCCCCATAAAAACAAAATCAATTGCCACAAACGCGGCAAGGCCTGTATCCCCCCCCTCTCCCAAAGCAGGTCTTGCCGCAAATTTTTCCTCCGCCAAGGTTAAAACGACCGTTTCACCGTCGCCGAAATACCGTGCCGGAGAAGAAGAAGTAGTGGAAGAGAGCAAGTACCATGTCGCCCAAACACAGGAACACCTTGAAGCGGCAACCATTCCCGACCGCTACGAAGACAACCGTATCGTCCTGCTGGCGCGCGACCCCTATTGGGGCCACACCTTCTGGGATCTGCATCCGAACCTGCCAGCCGATACCGCCGCCCGAAACGGCACCAATCTGGGCGAATGCCACTTCGCCCTGCGGGTGTACGACGTAACCGATGTCTCCTTCAACGGCCGCAACGCCCACAAGCATTTCGACATCGGCGTACACGGCCTCAAAAACAGCTGGTACGTCAATGTGCCGGAAGAAGACCGCGCCTGGGTGGCCGAAATCGGCCTGAAAAGCCGCAAGGGCGAGTTCTTCATGATGGCCCGCTCGAATGTCATCATGATGGGGCGCGGCTCCGTCTCCAACCGGACGGATGAGGATTGGATGATAGCCGACGATGATTTTTGGAAAATGTACGCCCTGAGCGGCGGTTTCCAGGCCCGCGGCTCCTCGATGAGCATCGATATGCAGGAGCAGATGCGCCAGCGTCTTTCGGGTGAAACCAGCTCCGGCGCGGTGAGCAGCTTCGCCGGCTCGCCGACGCGCCCCACGCGGAAACCGGATCAATTCTGGTTCCGCCTTGACTGCGAACTGATCGTTTACGGGGCGACCGAGCCGGACGCCAACGTGACGCTGGCCGGCCAGACCATGCAACTGCGCCCTGACGGCACTTTCACCGCCCGTTTCGCGCTGCCGGACGGCATACAAATAATCGAGGCCAAGGCGGTCTCGGCCAACCGGAGATTTGAAAAGACCATCACCCCCACGGTTTCCCGCGGCACCACGGTGCTGCAGAACCGCCCGGAACTGAAAGAGGAAACCGAAGAATGAGCGCCCCCAAAGGATACCTGTCGCTGATCCTCCACGCGCACCTGCCCTATGTGCGCCACCCGGAATACGACGACTTCCTGGAAGAAGACTGGCTGTTTGAAGCGATCACCGAAACTTACGCCCCGCTCATCGAGGTGTTTGACGGGCTGGTGCGCGACGGCGTTCACTTTCGCATCACCATGTCGATGAGTCCTTCGCTGATATCGATGCTTGTCGACCCGTTGCTGCAACAGCGCTACCTGCGCCACCTGAACAAACTTATAGAGCTTGCCAACAAGGAGATTGAGCGGACCCGCTTCGAGCCGCAATTCAACGACCTGGCGAAAATGTACCACTGGAAATTGACCAAGACGCGGGAACTCTTCGCCCAGCGCTACCGCTGCAACCTGGTGACCGCCTTCAAGGAATTCCAGGACAAAGGGGTGCTGGAAGTCATCACGGTGGGAGCCACCCACGGCTTTCTGCCGCTAATGCAGAGCGTACCGAATGCCGTCCGCGCCCAGATACGGGTGGCGGCGCAACATTACGAAAAACATTTCGGGCGGCGCCCGCGCGGTATCTGGTTGCCGGAATGCGCCTATCACCCCGGCGTGGAAAGCCTCCTGAAAGAGGAAGGCATCCGCTGGTTCGTGGTGGATACCCACGGTGTATTGCATGCCGCGCCGCGGCCGAAATACGGCGTCTACGCGCCGGTCTACACCCCCGCGGGCGTGGCCGCCTTCGCGCGCGACGTGGAAAGCAGCAAGCAGGTCTGGAGTTCCGTTGAAGGCTATCCCGGCGATTACGATTACCGCGAATTTTACCGCGACGTGGGGTACGACCTCGACTTCGAGTATGTGCGCCCCTACATCCAGCCGAACGGGCTGCGGAAAATGACCGGCCTCAAATATTACAAGATCACCGGCGTGAGCAACCACAAAGAGCCGTACAACCAGTACGCCGCCCTTGAAAAGGCCGCGTCGCACGCGGGGAACTTCATGTACAACCGCGAGAAGCAGATCGAACACCTGCACGGGGTGATGGGGGGCAAACCGCCCATCATCGTCGCCCCGTACGACGCGGAACTGTACGGCCACTGGTGGTACGAAGGGCCGGAGTGGATAAACTTCCTGCTGCGGAAGATCAACTACGACCAGAATGTTTTCAAGACCATTACGCCGTCGGAATACCTGCAGGAATTCCCGCGCAACCAGGTCTGCCAGCCGCCGATGTGCTCGTGGGGCTACAAAGGGTACAACGAGGTCTGGCTGGAAGGAAGCAACGACTGGGTCTACCCGCACCTTACCCGGGCCGCCGAGCGGATGGTAACCCTGGCGCAACAACACCGGAACACCGCCAACGGCAAGGAACGGCTGCTGAACCAGGCGGCGCGCGAACTGCTGCTGGCGCAGGCATCCGACTGGGCCTTTATCATGAAGACCGGCACGATGGTCGAATACGCCGTGAAGCGGACCAACGACCACATCTCGCGCTTCAACCGCTTGGCCGACCAGACGGATAGCGGGCAGGTCGATTACGAATGGCTTGAGCGGATCGAATCGCTGGACAACATTTTTCCGGAGATCGATTTCCGGGTATACGCGTAAAAAAGATCCCAAATCCAATCCCGCCGGGTTCTCCGGCGCGGATTGTCCCTCTCCCCTCCGGCTGGCGCCCCCCGCCAGCCGGAGACCCTCTTTTAATAAATGCAACATTCCGTATGCCCATGGCCGCCCGCTTCCCCAATATCCCGGAACCCCGCAAAAAATTGTCAGTTAACCTTGAGTTCACCGGGGGAATATGGTAATTTACCTTAAGTTAAAAAACACCCGCAATCCTTTGGTGGCGGGAACGGCTGGAACAAACGCGCAAGTTGGTGGAATAACCGTGATTAATCTCGTTTTTATCGTGATGTCGGTTACGATGCTCGCTTGCCCACGGCGTTTGGCGCGGCCGCTCCCCGTTATCAGGGTACAAAAGGTTTGCGGCGGAGAACAGACTTGCACCCAGACGGTTATCCAGACTTTTTCCCATGCCGTGTCGGCCCTATTTGCCACGCCGATGACGCCAGGTATTCCGGCTCGCGCCCTTAACGCCACGGTGGCCGCCATGCGCCGCCTCCTTGCCCAGCCGGGGTTGCAATCGATCATGCGTGACACAAGCCCGAACACATCGGGTACGCCGCAACCGCTTCCCGTCCGATAACCGTCCGCCGCTGTCTGCTCCTCCCGCCGCATGAAAGGCGCGCCCCTTTTTGGCGTTTTTGGGAAGGGAATGGAACGGTATGAGCGACATCATTATTTACGCGGTTATCGGCGCCGTGGGCATCGGCATCGGCGTCGGTATCAGTCTCCTGATCGAACGGAACAAAGCGGCCGAAGCCAAGCAAAAAGCCGACCAGATCATCAATAACGCCCGCAAAGAAGCGGCCAGCATCGTAAAAGACGCGAAGCTGGAATCCAAAGACCTCATCCTCAAGGCCCGCAACGAATTCGACCGCGAAGTGCGCGAGGCCAAAAAGGACCGCGAACAGGCCGACCGCCGCCTCCAGCAGCGCCAGAGCCAACTGGATAAAAAGATGGATCAGGTGGAGCAGCGCGAAAGGGAGATGGAGAAGCAGGAACAGGACCTCAGGCGCCAGATGGATAAATCGCGCGAGGCCGAAGGACGCTACGAATCGCTGCTGCAGGATCAGATACGCAAGCTGGAACACATCGCCGCCATGACGCAGGAAGAGGCCAAGGCCGACCTGAAAGAACGCCTGCTGCAGACCACCCGCAACGAGTGCGGCATCCTGATGAAGAAAATCGAGGAGGAAGCCATCGCCGAAGCCAACAAGAAGGCCCAGCGGATCATCAGCATCGCCATACAGCGCTGCGCCGCCGACACCGTGGCGGAATCGACCGTTTCGGTCGTCTCGCTGCAAGGCGACGAAATGAAGGGGCGCATCATCGGCCGCGAAGGACGCAACATCAAGGCGATCGAGCAGGCCACCGGCGTCGACCTCATCATCGACGATACCCCCGAAGCGGTCATTCTCTCCAGCTTCGATCCGATCAAGCGCGAAGTGGCCCGCCTTTCGCTGGAGCGCCTCATCGCCGACGGACGCATCCACCCCGCCCGCATCGAAGACGTTGTCAACAAGGTGCGCAAGGACCTGGACAAGGTCATCGTGGAAGCGGGCGAAAAGGCCGTCATGGAAGTGGGGGCCGACCAGGTTCATCCCGAAATCATCAAGCTGCTGGGACGCCTCAAGTACCGCACATCCTACTCGCAAAACGTGCTGCTCCACTCGGTGGAGGTGGCCTTCCTCGCCGGCATGATGGCGGTGGAGCTGGGGCTCGACCCGAAGGTCGCGCGGCGCTGCGGCCTGTTGCACGACATCGGCAAAGCGGCCACCCATGAAATCGAAGGCTCGCACGCCGCCATCGGCGCGGACTTCGCCCGGCGCTACAACGAAAAACCGATAGTGGTGAACGCCATCGGCAGCCATCACGAGGACATCGAGGCGGAAACCGTCATAGCCACCCTCGTGGCGGCGGCGGACAGCCTGTCGGCATCGCGCCCCGGGGCGCGCACCGAAATGCTGGAGGCCTATGTGAAACGCCTGCAGCAGCTTGAGGAAATCGCCAACTCCTTCAAGGGTGTGGAAAAAACCTTCGCCATACAGGCCGGCCGCGAGATACGCGTCACGGTGGTGCCCGAAACCATCGGCGACGGCGCGACCTTCCTGCTGGCAAAAGACATCGCCAAAAAAATCGAGAGCGAGATGTCCTACCCCGGCGAAATCAAAGTGACCGTCATACGCGAAACGCGCGTGACCGAAATAGCGAAATAGCAACCGGCAGGCGGCATGGATACGGCATGAAAGTTCTTTTTATCGGCGACGTCATCGGCAGAATCGGAAGGGAGGCGGTTAAGAACCTCCTCCCCAAGACCATCGACTTTTACAAGATCGGCTTTGTTATCGCCAACGGCGAGAACCTCGCCGGCGGTTTCGGCCTCACCAAGGAAACCGCGCAGGAGATGTTCGACGCCGGCGTCGACATACTCACCACCGGCAACCACGTATGGGATAAAAAGGTGGCGCTGAAACTGGTGGAGGAGGACAAACGCATCCTCCGTCCCGCCAATTACCCCCCGGGCAAGGTGCCGGGACGCGGCGCCGGCGTATACACCAAGGACGGCGCCGCCATCGGCGTCATCAACCTCATCGGGCGCGTCTATATGGATTTTTACGACGATCCCTTCCGCGGAGCCGACGAACAGCTTCAAAGTGTGCGGAGCGAGACCAACATCATCTTCGTCGATTTCCACGGCGAGGCGAGCAGCGAAAAGCAGGCGATGGGCTACTATCTGGACGGCCGCGTGACCGCCATACTGGGAACCCACACCCACGTGCCGACCGCCGACGAACGGGTTTTGCCGGGCCGTACCGCCTACATCACCGATGTCGGCATGGCCGGCCCCATCGACTCGGTCATCGGCCTGAACAAGTACGAGGCAATGCAGCGGTTCCACACCCGCATCCCCCACCGCTTCATGGAGGTGGCAAAAGGGGAAGCGATCATGAACGCCGTCATCGTGGAATTGGACGTGAAAACCGGCCATGCGGAATCAATCACCCGCATCGCACCGAAATACACAGTGAAGGACGAAGCCCCGCCGCAACATCACCACACCCAACGCCGCTAAGCCTTCGGTGGCGTTGGTACAACAGGTTTCAACCTGTTGTTGGCCCACAAGGGCCAAGAGTTCTTGTTTCCTACGGAAACAACCGCGGGATGAATCCTGCGGCACCAAACTGTCGATCAATCACCCAATTGGTGAAATCCAGCCTACTCCGCCCTGGCGGTCATTATCAGCAGCACCTTTTGCGATGTGCCGTCCGGCATAAAGACCGTCAGAAACCGCGCCCCGAAACTTTCGGGATCATTATTGCTTCCCCCCAGCACGACGGCTTTTCCCGGTTCCAGCACCGCCAGCGTGTGCGCTTTGGGAAATGGAATGGCGCTTCCGCCATCCAGCCGGGTCAGCGTGGGGGTAAGTGTTGCCGCCACCCCGCCGGTGTCGGTTATGGCGCAGGTGACGGTGATAACCGTGCCGATGTCGCGGAATTGGGCTTGCGGGGCGATATATCCCTCCGCGATGCCATAGCGGAACAGGAACGCGGCGTCCGTCACACGCTCCGATATCACTATCTTGCCCGGCGCGCCGGCATCGATCAGCAGTTCCTGCCGCCCGAACGTGGACAACCCTTTCCCGGCTCCCAGCGGCGTGCTTTCCACGCCGAAAAAAAGGTCAAGGCCATCCTTCAGCCGCCCCTGTCCCCAATCCGGGGTGCTGAAAAACCAGCGAACCGAATCCTCCCCGCGGGCGCGGAGCGTCAACGCCGCGATAAGCCGGACGCGGCGGGGACGGACATCAAGTTTTGTCAGCTCTTCCCGCACGGCGCGAATGTTCGCCAACCAGTCGCGCACGATGAGGGAGTTGCTCTTGGGATCAACGACTATTTTCCCCTGCTCCGAAAGGAGCTTGGAAAGCGGCTCCACCAGCGCCGTTGCGTTGCCGTAAAACACCGGCAAGACCTCCACGGATATTTCGGCCCGCGCGGCACCCGCGCCGAATGCCGTTATCAAGAGCAACGCGGCGAATATCCGGCGCATGGCGTTTATCCCAGAAAAAGGTAGCGGAGCAAAAACGCCGCCGCCAGTAAATGGATTATTGGATGCGTTTTCGGCAGCCGCCCGATGCCGGCGTGGAGAACGCTGTAGGCGATGAGGCCGAACGCCAGCCCCTCGGTGATGGAAAAGGTGAACGGCATGGCAACCATCGTGAGGAAAGCCGGTATCGCCTCGGCCGGCTCGTCCCACGCCACCTGCGCCGCCAGCGGCACCATGAAGGAGCCGACCACGATCATGGCCGGGGCGATAATCGGGTAAAGGAAGACGCCGGGGGCGGCTTCATAGCCGCCGCCGATCATCCGCGCGAGCGGGTAGATGAAGAGCGCCAGCAGAAACATGCCGCCGGTCACCACCGCGCTGAGGCCGGTACGCCCCCCTTCCGCCACGCCGGTGGAGCTTTCGATATAGCTGGTCACCGTGCTTGTCCCCAGCAGCGATCCGGCGATGGTCGCCGCCGCATCCGAAAGCAGCGCCTGCCGCGCTTTGGGGATTTCGCCGTCTTTCACCAGTTGCGCTTCGTGCGCCATGGCGGTGATGGTGCCGATGCTGTCAAACAAAACCATCACGGTGAAGGTGAAAACCGCCACCCCGATATGCCGCTGGCTCAGCGCCCCCGTAAGGTCGAGCTGCATCAGCGTGGGCATAATCGATGGTGGCATGGCGGCCACCCCGTGCCAGCGGGTATACCCCGCCAGCAGCGACCAGACGGCGGCGAAGCCGATACCGAGCAGGATGGCCCCCCGCACCCGCAACGCCATAAACAGCGCGATGACCAGCACACTGGCGAGCACCATCGGGGCGGGGCCGTGGCTGATGTGTCCCAGCTTCAGCATGGTGCCGGGACTGGCAACCACCACGCCGCCCCATTCAAATCCGATCAACGCGATGAACAGGCCGATGCCCGCGCCGATGGCGTATCGAAGCGACGCGGGTATCGCCTTCATCACCCGGTCGCGCATCCCGCCCAGCGTGAAGAGCGCGAATATCACGCCCGAAAAAAACACCGTCCCCAACGCCTGCTGCCAAGTGAAACCGTATCCCCCCATCGCCATCCCGCCGCAGACGGTGAAGGCGAAGAAGAAATTCTGCCCCATGCCGGGTGCCTGCGCTATCGGCAGGTTCGCCAAAAGCCCCATCAGGATGGAGCCGAAAGCGGCGGAAAGACAGGTGGCGGTGAGCACCGCCCCGAAATCCATCCCGGCCGCGCCCAGCACCGCCGGTTGGACGAATATCACATACGACATCGTGGCAAACGTGGTCAGCCCCGCCAACACCTCGGTGGAGAGGCTGCTCCCCCGCTCGCGTATCTTAAAAGTTCGTTCGAGCATATTGGGATGATTATACCCCCGTCTTTCCCTTCCAGCAGGCTCTCCCGTGCTTTCTTAGGTTAAGTACGGATTTAGTCTGTAAATCGGCCCGCAGGACCGACTGTCTTGGACAAACAGGTCATGCCTCGCGGCATGATGTACACAATGAATTGTGTACCCACCTGATAGCGGGTCAGGGATTGAGCCAGGAGAGGGAGTCTTCCAAGCCCTTTTGGCGGCGTTGGGCTTCTTCGTAAGCGGCCTTGTCTTTTTCCACCACCTCTTCCGGCGCGTTCTTCATGAAATTCTCGTCGCCGAATTTTTTATCGAACATCGCCAGCTCTTTTTGCACCTTCGCCAGTTCGCGCTGGATGCGCCCGATCTCCTTGTCGAAATCAATGATGCCAGTGAGCGGCACATATATCTCCGCGTCGGCCAGCACGCCGGTGGCGCTCTGCGGCGGGCGGGCGGCGGCGGTATCAAAGGTAATGCCGGCCGCTTTGGTGAGGCTGAGGAACGACTGCTCGTGCGCCTTTGCCTTTGCTTCGGTTTCGGCGTTGCGGCATTTCACTATCGCGCGGAGTTCCACGCTGAACGGTATCTGAAGTTCGGCACGGATTGCCCGCACACGGGATACAAGCGCCATCACCAATTCCATCTCGGCCTCGGCCGCCGCGTCGATGCGCGCGGTATCCGGCTTGGGGTACGGGGCTATCATCACCGACTCGCCATGATTGGGAAGTTTTTGGTAAATCTCTTCCGTGACGAATGGCATTATCGGATGCAGCAGGCGGAGCATGTTATCCAGCACATGCGTCAACACCGCGACGGCGGCTTTGTCGCCCGCCACGAGGCGCGGCTTGGTCAGCTCGATGTACCAATCGCAAAACTCGCCCCAGGTGAAGCGGTAGAGCGCGTTGGCAAGGTCGTTGAACCGGTATTGTTCCAGCGCGGCGTCGGCCTCGGCAATGGTTTTTTGCAGGCGGCTTAAAATCCAGCGGTCGGCCACTTCCAGCTTCATTTTCGAGAGATCGGCCGTGCCGTCGTAATCGCCGCTGTTCATCAGCACGAAGCGGCTGGCGTTCCAGAGCTTGTTCACGAAGTTGCGATACCCTTCGATCCGTTTCTCGCTCATCCGCGCGTCGCGCCCCTGCGTTTCGTTGGCGCAGATGGTGAAGCGGAGCGCGTCGGTGCCGTACTGCATCATCAGTTGCAGGGGGTCGACCACGTTCCCCTTGCTCTTGCTCATCTTCTTCCCTTCGGCGTCGCGCACGAGGGCGTGGATGTAGACCGTGCTGAACGGCGGCTTGCCGGTGAATTTTATGCCCATCATTATCATGCGGGCCACCCAGAAGAAAATGATGTCCAACCCCGTCACCAAAACGCTGGTGGGGTAGAAGGTCTTCAGCGCTTCGGTGTTATCCGGCCAGCCGAGGGTGGAAAAGGGCCAGAGGCCCGACGAGAACCAGGTATCGAGCACATCGGTTTCCTGCCGCAGGGTGATGCCGCCGCACTCGGCGCATTTCACCACCTCTTCGCGCGCCACGTTCACATGGCCGCAGTCCTCGCAGTACCACGCGGGAATGCGGTGTCCCCACCATATCTGGCGGCTGATGCACCAGTCGCGGATGTTGTTCATCCACTCGAAGTAGGTGTTCTCCCACGATTGCGGGACGAACTTGATATCGCCGGTTTTCACCGCCTTCACAGCCTCTTCGGCCAGCGGCGCGGTCTTGACGAACCACTGCATCGAAAGGTTCGGCTCCACCACCGTTTTGCAGCGGTAGCACTCGCCCACCGCGTTCTTGTGCGCCCGCGCCTCCACAAGGAAGCCCTGCTCCTTGAGGTCTTCCACTATCGCCTTGCGGCACTCTTCGCGCGACATCCCCACATATTTTTCGGGGCAGTTCTGCATCCGCGCGTCGCGGCCTATCACCACCACGGACGGAAGGTTGTGCCGCTTGCCGATCTCAAAGTCGTTGGGATCGTGCGCCGGGGTGATCTTGAGCGCGCCGGTGCCGAAATCCGCCGCAACATAGCTGTCGCCGATAACCGGAATCTCGCGTCCCACCAGCGGCAGGATGACGGTTTTGCCGATGAACCGTTTATAGCGTTCGTCTTCGGGGTTCACCGCGATAGCGGTATCCCCCAGCATCGTTTCGGGGCGGGTGGTTGCGATGGTGAGCGCGCCGCCGCCGTCCGCCAGCGAATAGTTGATGTGGTAGAACTGGCTGTTCCGTTCGGCGTATTCCACCTCGAGGTCGGAAAGCGCCGTGTGGCAGCGGGGGCACCAGTTGGTGATGTAGTTGCTGCGGTAGATCAGCCCCTCTTCATAGAGGCGGACGAACACTTCGCGCACCGCGCGGGACAGCCCCTCGTCCATGGTGAAGCGCTGGCGGTCCCAATCGCACGAGGCCCCCAGTTCCTGAAGCTGGTTGATGATCTTGTGGCCGTACTCCTCTTTCCACTGCCATACGCGCTCGATGAATTTCTCGCGGCCCAGTTGATGGCGGTCGAATCCCTCTTTTTTGAGTTCACGCTCCACCACGTTCTGGGTGGCGATGCCGGCGTGGTCGGTGCCGGGCATCCAGAGGGTGTTGTAGCCGCTCATCCGGCGGTGGCGGATAAGGATGTCCTGCAAGGTGTTATCCAGCGCGTGCCCCACGTGGAGCGAGCCGGTAACGTTGGGGGGCGGAATGACGATGCAGAACGACGGGCGGGTATCGCCGTCCTTCGCCTTGAAATAGCCCTTTTCCATCCAATAGGCGTACCAGCGTTTGCTTACTTCAGCCGGTTCGTACCGCGTGCTCAATTCTTCCATGTCTTCTCACCTCATAAATGCAAAAGGCCGCCTTTATGAAAAGGCGGCCGGTAATGGCGGTATTATATAGGGATTCCCCGCGTTAATGGCGGTGATTAGTTTATCTCGCCTTTCTTGATGCGTTCAATGGCGATTTTTATCATGTGCTGGGCGATGCGGGGAGTGATCTGGACAGTGATCTTGTCGATGATCGCCAGCATCCGGGGCATCGCTTTCTGGAAGCCGGCCGCCATCACCCTGCCGATTTCCTCGCGGAAAACCTTTTCCATCTGGGTGTCCAGCGATTCTTTGAAACGGGTCTCGATGGCGCGGCGCATCTCCCCGCGGAATACTTCCTCGGCCCGCGCGGCGATAAATTCGTCCACCGCGCGCCCCACCGTTTCGCGGAACAGCTCTTCCAACCGTTCCGGCGGCAGACCGCCGGTTTCCGCGGCGATGATCGCCGGGGCGGATGTCTCCACCGCGCGCCGCACCGCTTCTTCCAACTCCCGTTTGGGGGCATTCCAAATGCCGTCGTTGCCCTCTTCCTTCACCGGCTCCCGCTCCGCTTCGGTAACGGCCAGCGCCTGGTCAACCTCGTCCAGCGATTTGTCCCACAAATCGTCTTCGGGGGCATGCGCCGCGGCGCGGCCAGCCACCGGCTTCGCCGGCGCCGGTTTTTCAGGGGTGGGGGCCGTAGCCGCGCGATCCAGCGAATCGAGGGCGTCTTCCAACGCTTCATCCCCCCGCTGCACCTCTTCTTTCCGCTCCGCGGGAGGCGCCTCGGCCACATTCAGCACATCGGCCAAAATACGCGCGGCGTCATCCCCCTCCTCCATGTGGACGGAAGGAAGATCCGCTCCGTGGGCCTCCGCAACCAGGTCGCCCGCACCGTCATCATAAATCCGGAGATCCTCCGCGGGAGAAGCGGTGGTTTCCCGCACAGCTTCAAGGGCGATAGCCGCGTCCACCTCGCCGGCGGAAGGGAGTACGTCATCCAGGGACACCCTCCCCTTCCGGGACGATGGCGCGGCCGCGGCGGCCGGCTCTTCCTCTTCATCCGCGGCTTCGTCCTCTTCCAGTATCTCCCCCTCTATCTCTTCATCAAGTTCATCCAGGTCTTCCGCCAAGTCGTCGATGTCCTCGTCCACCACTTCCAACTCTTCGCCGGCATCCAGCGTGTCGGCCGGTTCGCCCGCAGCGCGGTCAATCAATTCGATCACCGCCGGCTCGAACGCTTCATCTTCATCCTCCGCCTCAGTGTCCATAACCGGGGCCGGAACGGTTTTAACCTTGCCCCTCCCCGCCTTCTTGGGCGCTTCCCCGGCGGCGGAACCGGAATATTGTTTAATAAGCTCTATGAATTCGCCGCTCTTAAACGGCTTGGTGATGTGGCCTACGGCGCCGGCGGCGGCCCCCTGCGCGGGGTCGTAGTTTTCCAGTTCGCCGGAAATAAGAATCACCGGAATGGCGGCGGTCTCGGTAGTTTTTTTGAGCTTTTCACAGAGCTGAAAGCCGTCCAGCCCGGGCATATAAACATCGGCGATAACCACATCGGGACGCTCTTCCCGCGCGAGGGCAAATGCCTTGTTTCCGTCACTGGCGAACAGAAGGTCGACTTTCTCGTTCTCCAGCGTGAGTTGGATCACCTTCTGCATGGTGACGGAATCATCGGCAAATAGAAGCTTAATACTCAAAAAACACCCCCGGCAGGATTCATCGGTAGAAGTATAACTGAACTTGACGGCATCCGTCATGTTTTTTGCCGGTCTTCGGGGGAAACTCCCGGCCGTCAGCGCATTGCGGCGTCGAGCATCGCCTGCGGAATCTTGTCCAAGTGGAGCACCTGATCCACCCCCCCCAGCTTGATGGCCTCTTTGGGCATGCCGAAAACCACGCATGAGGCTTCGTCCTGGGCGATATTATAAGCCCCGGCCTTTTTCATTTCCAGCATGCCGGTGCTGCCGTCGTTCCCCATACCGGTAAGCATCACGCCAACGGCGTTGGCCCCGGCGAATTTGGCCACCGACTGGAACAGAACCTCAACGGATGGACGGTGGCGCATCACCTGCGGCCCTTCCTTTACTTCCACATAATATTTCGCGCCGGAGCGGCGGAAAATCATCTGCTTGTTGCCGGGGGCGATCAATGCGCGGCCGGGAATAATGGCATCACCATCCGCGGCCTCCTTGACCTGTATCTGGCAAAGGCTGTTCAGCCGCTCGGAAAACGCCTTGGTGAACCCTTCGGGCATATGTTGCACAATGACCATGCCGGGTGTGGAGGTGGGAAGCCGCACCAACACTTCCTTGAGAGCTTCGGTGCCGCCGGTGGAGGAACCGATGGCGATGATTTTATCGGTGGTCTTCAGCAGCGACGTGGACGATTTTATGACCGTGGTATCAAGCTTGCGGTTGATCTGCGCGGCGTAAACACTCATCTTCGCCTTGGAGGCGGCCTTTACCTTGTCCACCACTTCCTGCTGAATCTCGCGCACCCCCACGCGCTGGTCGATGGGGGGCTTGGCGACGATCTCCACCGCTCCGGCGTCCAGCGCCGCCATCGTGGTGGACGCGCCTTTCTGGGTCATGGCGCTTACCATCACCACCGGCATCGGCTTCGCCGCCATCAGTTTACGCAAAAAGGTGATGCCATCCATGCGGGGCATTTCCACATCCAGCGTAATCACATCCGGCTTGAGCTGCACTATCTTTTCACGCGCCACGAACGGATCGGGCGCGGTGCCGACCACTTCGATTTCCGGATCGCTGGAAAGCGCCTCGGAGAGGATATTGCGAACGACCGCCGAATCGTCAACGATGAGGACTTTTATTTTACCGTTTGCCATATTGCCGTTCCATCTTAATAGTACTTTTCCTTGGTATCGCAGAATCTGCCGGTATTGAGCAGCAGGATGGAGTGTTTGTCGGACTTGCCGATCCGGTCGATGAAATCCCCCCGCATGGCGCCGAGCGCGGTTTCGGCGGGCACCATCATGTTCTCCTCAAACGTGACAATATCCTTTACGCTATCCACAAGCACGCCGGTCACCATCCCCTCGTTTTCCAAAATGATGATGTTTTCGGCCTTGTCCTCGGCTCCGGCGAAGCCGAGCTTGCGCTTGGCGTCGACCACCGGAATCACCATCCCCCGCAAATTCATAATGCCGGCGACGAAGTCCTTTGTATTCGGCACGTGGGTGATGTGCCGGCGGAGGATGATTTCGCGCACCGACGTGATGACGAAACCATACTCCTCGCGGCCCAGCGTAAAAGTGAGATACGAACAACGCCCCCCGGCCGGCTTGCCACGCGCCCCCCCGGCGGCGGCGCCCTCGTGCCCCCCTCCGTGATGCTCATCGTCGTGATGCTCATCATCGTGCTCCTCAGCGGCGGCCCGCGGTTCGTCCTTGTGTATGGGCGCCGGTTCACCGGATCCGCCCCGCGCCTTTTCAACCAGCCCCTTGACCTTGTCCAGGTACTCGAAGAGCTTGTCCTTCACCTGCTGGTCCACTGCGGCGCCGGTTTCCCGGATGTCGGAGAGCTTCGATTCCATCTCGGTGGCGAGAGCGTGGATATCCATGAGTCCCACAAGGCCGGCGTTCCCCTTCAGGCTGTGCGCGGCCCGGAAAAGCTCGTTAATGACTTCCGGGTTCGCGCTGTCCTTTTCCAATGCGATCAGGGACTGCTCGATAACCTCGGTATGGGTATCGGTTTCGCTGAAAAAGGCGGCCAAAGCCGCTGGTGATGCCATAGGTCAAACCTCCAGCAATCCTTCGACGTTAATAACAAGCCCGATGGAGCCATCTCCCAGGATCGCCCCGCCGCGTATGCTCCGCACCTTCCGGAAGGGGCGGCCCAAATCCTTAAGCACCACGTTTTGCTGCTCCACGATGGCGTCCGCCATGAGGCAGCACCGCTTCCCCCCCTTTTCGATGAGAATGCCCACCGCATCGGTAACATCGGTGACGTTCGTCTGTATCCGGTAGTTTTTGTACAGCCGGACCAGGGGATATAGTTCGCCGCGGATATTCACCATTTCCCGCGCGTCCTTCACGGTGAATATTTCTTCCCGCCGCGGGCGGATCGATTCCTTGACGTCCTCCACCGGCAGGATGAAGCGCGATTCCCCCACCATTACGACAAGGCCGTTGATGGTGACCAGCGTGGTGGTCATGGGAAGCGAAATGTTAAACGTGGTGCCGGCGCCCTCGGCCGATTCTATCACGATTTTCCCCTTCACGTCGGTCAGCGCGCTCTTCACCACGTCCATCCCCACGCCGCGTCCCGATATGTCGGTAATTTTTTCGGCGGTGGAAAATCCGGGAGCGAAGATGAAATCGAACACGTCGCGGTCGGCAAGCTGGTCCCCGGCCTGCTGGCTGATCAATCCGCGATTGACCGCTTTTTGGAGTATCTTCGCGCGCGGAAGCCCCGCGCCGTCGTCCTTGAGCTTGATCACCAGGTTCTCGCCGATGATCTCGGCCGATATTTTCACCTGGCCGACACGCGGCTTGCCCGCCGCTTCGCGCCGGTCGGGCATCTCCACGCCGTGATCGATGGCGTTGCGCGCCATATGCACGATCGGGCTTTCCAGTTTTTCCAGCAGACTTTTGTCCAGCAGGACGTCGTCCCCAACGATTTCCACATTGGCGCTTTTTCCCAGCAACGTGGCGGTATCGCGGATGATGCGCGGCACTTTCTGGAACAGCCCCTTGATGCTGACCTTACGGACTTCGGAAAGACCGCGCTGCAACTGATAGGTAAGCTCCGAGAACGTGATATTGGAGTTCTTGAATTCCTTCGAAATGGCGGACGCGCCGGGAATGGCATCAAGCCGTTTTTCAAGATAATTAAGCGTTTCGGAAATAATGACCAGTTCGCCGATTTGGGCCATGAATTCGTCCACCCGCTCTTCTTCGATGCGCATGGTCTTTTTGGGAGCCGCCTTCTTCGCCGCCTCTTCGGCCTGCTTTTTCTGCGATTCCATCGCGTCGGTCAGCCCCTCCCGCGTGATAACCCCCTGCCGGATGAGCGCGTCCCCCAGCTTCTCCCCCTCAAGCTTGTTCCGCAGCGCCTCCTCGATCTGCGCGGTGGATACTTTGCCGCTGGCAAGGAGTATTTCACCCAGTTTTTCCACCTTGACCGGTTCCTCTTCCCCTTCGCCCTCTTCGTGGGTTTTTTTCTCTGGCTCCGGCGGCGCGGGGACGGTCTCTTTCTGGGCGGCGAGGCCCCCTTCGACGGCCATCTTACGCGCCTTGCTCAGATAATAATCCAGGGAATCAAGCATGTCGCCGGTCAACTTCCCCGTTTTTTTGTGTTCATCCAACAGGCCGTGCATCAGATTCAGGCAACCGCCCAGCGATTCCTCCTCTTTCTCCACCGGCCCGCCGCCAATACGCCCGGCCAGCCCCTTGATCCACGTGTCTTCATCATCGGTGAGGACGAAATTCATATCGCCATCCACCACGCGCTGGAACATCGCCCGCAGGTAATCGGTTCCCTTCAGCAGGTTATCGATGATGACGGGAGTTACAACGCGAACCCCTTTGCGCAGGTCGTCGAGCAGATTTTCGAGTATGTGCGCGAAACTCTTGACGTGGTTGAGGCCGAAAAATGCCGAACTTCCCTTGATGCTGTGCACGGGCCGGAAAATGCCATCGATAATTTTGAGGTCGCCGGGGGCTTGCTCCAGCGCGACGAACTTCTCATCCAAGCCGGCGAGGGACTCGAAAACTTCCGCAAGGTATTCTTTAAATACCTCTGGATCCATCATCTCTTCAGACATTCATTTCCCCTATGAACCGGTATAACGCAATGCCTATCCATCTCTTTAGCTCTTCAATCTGATAAGGCCGTTCGGTCTATGCTTCCATCCGGCCAGCTTTCCACAGCGGTAAAAACAATTCAATCTGTTATCAATGGTTACATAGTCAGCCGACATTATAACTTGAATCATCCCGTTGTATTCATTGATTTTTTTAATGTCAAAGCCGATTTTCACTTTGTTCCCGCCGCAGCGGACGAAGATGCCGGTGTTTTGCGTAATCCGTTCAATATGCGCGCCGCCGTACCGCTTTTGCCAACCACCCGCACTCCCTTCCCCGTCCCCCTTTGCCGCCACGCTATTTTTGATAAATGGTCGGCTGGATATATTTGAATTGATGTTTAAGGCCGGTCAGGCTTTCCGAGTGGCCTATGAAGAGATACCCCCCGGGGGCCAGATGGCGGTAATACTTGTTCACCAGCGTTTCCTGCGTAGGCTTATCGAAGTAAATCATCACGTTCCGGCAAAAGATGAAATCAAAATAATGTTTGAACGGATACTGCGGCGCCATCAGGTTAAGCCGCTTGAACGTTATCATCCGCCGCACTTCGGGAATCACCCGCACACAGGGACGCATGCCGAGGCGCTTCCCCTGTTTGGTGGTCAGTTCCGCCTGCTCTCCGGTGAAATAGGCGTTCTGCATCGACTTTGGCACATCCTTCATCCGCTCGCGGTCGTACAATCCCTGCGCGGCCCGCCCCAACACTTCAGTGGAAAGGTCGGTGGCAAGCACCTTTACATCCCAGCTTGCCGCCCGCGCTCCCAGCATTTCCAGCATGGTGAAGGCGAGGGTATACGGTTCCTCGCCGGTGGAACAGCCGGCGCTCCAGATACGCCAGCTTTTTATCCCCGCCCGCTGTTTGCGCTCGATCCATTCCGGCAGTATCTTCTTGAGGAAGTTGAAGTGATTGACCTCGCGGAAAAAGCTGGTGAGATTGGTGCTGATGTCATCCAGCAGCGGGACGAGCATGTCCCCGGTCCTGTCCGATTTAATATGATCGAAATATTCGCGGTATGTGCTGTACCCCTCCCGCTCCAGCCGCGACCGCAGGCGGGTGCGCAACAGTTCCTTCTTCGATTCGTTGAGGGCAATCCCGCTTTGCTCATAGATAAGGCGGCGGAACTGCTCGAAATCACCATCGGATAATGTATCCAGCATCCCCATGTTCAACCTCTTTGTATTCCCGGACAATCGTCTGTCCGCGCCATTATAGCAAATGAAAGAAATGAAAAATGGAGCGGTTGGAAAACATTATTAACCGGGTTTTAAGGGCATCGGGAAAAACGAGTGCCGCCCCTGGAAACTTTTCACCGGCCCTCGTGGCGCCGACACCCAGGGGCGGCGGCGCGGACTCGTATCAAAACCGGTGGTTACGCCTCGACGGCGACCACGGCTTCAAGCTCTTCGGACGAGAGGACTTTTTCAATATCGAGCAATATCTTGACCTTCCCCTTCACTTTCCCCATCCCGAGGATGAAGTCCGTCTTGATGGAGCCGCCAAAGGTGGGGGCGGGGTCGATGTCCTTTTCGGGGATATCCAAAACTTCGGCGACGGTGTCCACCACAATGCCGAGCAGAAGCTCATGCACATTCACGACGATGATGCAGGTCTCGCGGGTGTATTCGATCGGGGCCATGCCGAATTTCATCCGAAGGTCGATAATCGGGATCACCTTGCCGCGCAGGTTGATAACCCCTTTGATGAACGGGGGAACCTGCGGCACTTCGGTGATTTCCATTACGCTGATGATTTCGCGCACTTTGAGGATTTCAAGGCCGTACTCTTCGTGTCCCAGGACGAAGGTCAGGTACTTGCCTTCTTTGGCCTTCCCTTCGGCCGCGTCAAATCTTGTTTCCACCGCCTGGCTCATTATAAAATCCTCCCTCGGATGTTCCAACCAGATACATATTTTTTAGCCGCTGCCAACATTTTATTCCACCTTGCCACAAGACGCAAGCGAAAGCCTTTTCCAATATGGAATGAGTCTGAAGGGGGGACGTGATTCCAACATGAAATGAGTCTGAAAGCTGTTCATGATAGGGGGATGAATACCATCATGAGCCTGAACGAGTTACAGAGCATTGACCAATTGAACCTGTTTC